>JANYCM010000223.1 GCA_025360285.1 Sphingomonadales bacterium | reverse complement strand
GATCGACCCGCCGCCGCACCCGTTCCTCATAAACCGCTTCGGCGCGCGGCCGGTCAACCAGCACGCCGGCGACCATCTTGTCGCCAATATCGAGCGCATAGCCGGTCACGATCGCCCCCTTGGGCAACGCCAGGGTGAAATCACCTTCCAGAATGTCATTGCTGGCGTTGGTAAAGCGCGCCTTCACCTCGCTGTCTGCCACGGCCCCGCGCGTCGTCACCACGACATCGAAGCGGGCAAGCCGCAGGTCGCGCGCATGGGCCTCATCCCGAACACCCGCCGCTGATGCCGCCAGCCCCGGATTTGCCGCGGGTTCCGCGGCAAGCGCCGGCACCGCAAACAGACCGACCGCCACGCATATCTGCCACATGTTCATGCAAGCCTCCGGACCCGCCACAGGCTAGGTCATGCCTTGCGCCACGGCCAGTGGCGAAATGCGATTTGCCGCGCGCCGCCGGCGGCTTCCCTCGCTGTCAAAAATAGGCCAATCAGCATCGGTCCCCCCACGCGGAGTCTGTCATGCGCCACGGCCCTTATGCTGCCTTCCTGCTCATGGGCCTGGCGCTCACGGCACCGGCCCGCGCCAGTGACAAATTCTGGAGCACATTTGCCGATGTCGCCAGCGTTGGTATCCCGATCGCGGCGGGCGGGATCACGCTGTACGAACATGACCGCAACGGCCTGATCCAACTGGCGGAAACCGGCGCTGTTGCGCTCGCTGCTACCGAGGCGCTGCGCTACAGCATACCCGAAACCCGGCCCAATGGCGGCGACCACAGCTTTCCGTCGCTGCACACCTCGGCGGCCTTTGCCGGCGCTGGCTTCATCCATGCGCGCTATGGCTGGCAGACCGGGCTGCCGTTTGAAATCCTTGCTGCCGCGGTTGGCTTTGCGCGGGTGCAGACGCGCGATCATCATTGGTATGATGTTGTTGCCGGCGCTGCCATCGGCGAAGGCTCGGCATTCCTGCTCACCCGCCGCCTGACCGAAAACACCAGAGTATCGGTGGCCGGAGACACCAGGGGCGGCCTGATTTCCGTATCGGCGCGCTTTTAGATGCGGTGGCTGCTGTTTGGCCTGCTGCTGGCGGTGGCGGCCTGCACCACGCCGCCGCCGCGATCCTTGCGCTATACGCGCGGCGACATCCCGCGTGATGCCCGCGGTGAGCCGGTGCTGGCCGGGCTGGCACCACCGCCAGCCGCAGCCCGATCTGTTGCGCCATCTGTTGCGCCACTGGCTGTTCCGGCGGTTTTACCGGCCGCCAAGCCGGTTTCCTGTCGCCACTTCCGCCACTGCTGAAACGCCATCAACGCACACGGGGTTGAGAGCGCCGCCACAAGTCGCTATGGAGCCGTTTCAGGCGGTCGCTCGGGGCCGCCTTTTTGCGTTTATGCTTTTGGCCGAGCGCGGAGCCGATACGATGACGATTACCGCCCTGATGCCCGTCTATGGCCGCTGCGAGGTCGAGCCGGTGCGCGGGGACGGTTGTTATTTGTATGATGCGCAAGGCCGGGAATGGCTGGATTTCGCCAGCGGCATCGCTGTCAATATCCTGGGCCATGGCCATCCGCATCTGGTCGGCGCCATCCAGAAACAGGCAGCGACGCTGATGCACACATCGAACCTGTACAAGGTGCCGGCGCAGACGGCGCTGGCCGAACGCCTGGTGGCGCTGACCTTTGCCGACACGGTATTCTTCACCAATTCGGGCGCCGAGGCGATCGAATGCGCCGTCAAGACTGCCCGCAGCTTTCAATATGCCGCCGGTCACCCGGAAAAATTCCGCATCCTGACCTTTTCCAACGCCTTTCACGGCCGCACCCTGGCGACCATCGCTGCCACCAACCAGGAAAAGATGCGCAAGGGCTTCGAACCCCTGCCCGATTGGTTCCACGTCCTGCCGTTCAATGACCTGGACGCCGTCAAGGCCGCAATCGACCCGTCGATCGGCGGCATCCTTGTCGAACCTGTCCAGGGCGAAGGCGGCATCCGTCCGGCGACGCAAGAATTCCTCAAGGGCCTGCGCGACCTGTGCGACGAGCATGGCCTCATGCTGATCCTCGATGAAGTCCAGTGCGGTGTCGCCCGCACCGGCACCCTGTTCGCCCATGAACAATATGGCATCACGCCCGACATCATGGCGATCGCCAAGGGCATCGGCGGCGGCTTTCCGGTCGGCGCGTGCCTGGCCACCGAACATGCGGCGCAGGGCATGGTCATCGGCACCCACGGCAGCACCTATGGCGGC
>JANYCM010000124.1 GCA_025360285.1 Sphingomonadales bacterium | reverse complement strand
TTACAGCGTCAATCGGCAGCAAGCCCCTCAAAACGCGCCATTCCGCTTCGTTCAGATCGCCCCGGCTCAAGCTCGCCTCCAAAAAGAAGCCTTGAATCAACCACCGAGTCTCGCGTCAAACAATTTGTCCACGCCGCCTAGAATTTGTAGCCGGCTTCCACCCCGATCACCCGGCGCTGGCCCGGCGAGATGAACGATCCGCCGAATTCGATCGCCGGGATCACCTCGTTCAGATATTTCTTGTCAAAGGCGTTGTTGGCAAAGGCGGTCAGCGTCCAGTTATGGCCTTCCAGCCCGGCGCGCAGATTGACGATGCCAAACGCCTTGCGCTGGGTCACATCATAGGTGGCATTGCCGACAAAGCCCGGCAGTGCCAGCGCGCTGATCGGCAGCAGGCCGGTGAACAAGGTCGGCTTGGTCTGGTTCTGCACCGAATGGAACCAGGTCGGCCCGGTCAGCCGGTAATCGGCACGGAACACGCCCTTCAGGCCATCATTGATCGGCAGCACGATCTGGGTGCCCAGGTTAAGCGTATAATCGGCGGTATAGGGCGATTTGTTGCCCACCGTATCGGGCCGGCTGCTGTTCTTCTTGATCTCGCTGCCGGTCACATTGCCCGAACCGAACACCGTCCAGCCATCGACCAGCTTGGCCGTCAGGTTCAATTCGCCGCCATAGATATTGACCTTGTCGATGTTGGACACGACCCGCAGCAGACCAAAGCCGCCGACGAAGAATTCAAAGAACTGCATGTCGCGGATCTGGGTGAAATAGCCGGCGGCGTCATAGGTGACGCGGCCGCCGAACAATTCGCCCTTCAGGCCCGCCTCAAAGGCGCTTGAGCGTTCCTTGCGGTAATTGTCGTTGATCGTCACGCCGGCATTGATGGTGCCGGGGGTGACGCCATTGTTGAAATTGCTGTTGACGATGGCGGCCGAGCCCTGGTTGTTGAAGCCGCCCGATTTGAAGCCGACGCCCCAATCGGCATAAAGCACCGCCGCATCGGCGATCTTGTAACGCGCCGTCAGCTTGGGTTCCAACTGGCGGAAGGTTTTTTGCTGAGGCGCGATGGCGCCGCCGGTCTGGCCGGGGTTGATCGGCCCGCCGGTGATCGGATCGAGGACCAACGGCACCAGATTATTGGTCGATCGCGCTTCGATATCATAGCGCAGCGCGAGGCCCAGGGTCAGCGCCTCATTGGGCTTCCATTCGGTCGAACCGAACCCGGCATAGACGCTGGTGGCGAAGCGATCGCTGAACAATTGCGACGTCGGGTTGTCGGACCCCGGTGCATTATACAATTGCGGGGTCACGCCCTTGCCCAGATCGGCGCCCAGGCTGACGCCAGCGCGGCGCTTGAGATTGAGGTAATAGGCGCCAATCGACCAGCTGAGCGGGCCATCGCCCGTCGAGGCCAGCCGCACTTCACCCGAAAAATCCGCCTGGCTGCGTTTTTGATATTGGGTGCCGTCGCAGGTCGTCGGCGAATAGGCGCCGAAGGTGGAACCCGTGGCGGGCGCAAAGATGAACGGCACCGGGATCGCACCGATGAAGGTGGGCGCATTGAGCGGATAGCCGGTAAGCTTCGCCGTGCTCGCGAAACAGGCGTTGTTCGCCGCCTGCGACGTCGGGTTGGCGATGTTGGAGATATAGCGGGCAAAATCCGCCGAAGTGCCGTCCGCCGTCAAGTCCTGATGCACGTCCGAATACAGCGCCCAGGCGGTCAGCTTCATCGTGTCGAAACGGTGTTCGACCTTGCCGGACAATTCGACCGTTTCCATCGTGTTGGTCGGCCGGATGTTGGAATAATAGGCAAACGGGTGGCTGTTGACGTTCTCGTAAAAGGCCGGGTTGACGCCGGCAAAGTTCGGCAGCGCAAAGGCAGCGTTGAAATTGATCGAGGCACCGGTCAGCTTGGCATAGCGGCCTTTCACGTCGAGCGTCGTCGCGTCGTCGAGCCTGGCAACAATCCGGCCATCGACGCCATAGCTTTCCTGGTCATCGACGGTCTTGGAATTGCCCAGATACGTATTGCGGTAAAAACCATCGGTGGTGCGGTAATTGCCCGACAGCACGAACCCGATGTTGGGCGTGATCGGCCCGGCCACATAGGCGCTGGCTTCCCCAGTGCGCAATTCGCCGAAACTGCCCTTGATGGCGCCTTCCAATATGTCGCCGGGCGAAACCGTCGTCATCACGATGGCGCCGGCGGCGGCGTTGCGGCCGTACAGCGCGCCCTGCGGACCTTTCAGCACTTCGATCTGGCGCAGCGTGCCCTGGTTCTGATTCAGCTGCGCGGTGTTGGTCTTCAAAATGCCATCGACGACCAGCGCGACACTGCCCTCGGCATCACGCGCGCCATTCATGCCGCGGATGTTGATCTGGGTATCGCCGGCCTCGGCCGTGCCGGTGACGATGGTGACGCCGGGGACGAGCTGCAGGAAGTCCTGGGCACGGACAACACCAGTGCGCGCCAGCGTCTCGCTGGTCAGCACACTGACGCTGGCCGGCACATCGAGCAATTTTTCGCTGCCGCGCCGCGCCGTCACCAGGATTTCGGATTCGGCGACATCCGCCGCCGCACCCGCCATAGCCGCGGTCTGCCCCATGGCGGGGGCGGAAACCCCGGCCAAAAGTCCCGCGATTACCGCGCCGACACCCGCAAAACCACCCGATTTACCCATAAATCCCCCTGTATTCTGCTTCGCCACCGGCTGATCCGATTCGGACAATTGCCATGTGATATTTCCTGCCAAACAGCGATATTGTATACAAATATCGCTGGTCAAGCCATGGTGGGCCCGCCGATGGGCTTTCGATCGGGCTTGCGATGTTTCGGCAACAGTCCGAAATAGCGGCATGAGGGAGTGAGGCATGTCGAACGCATCGCAGCGCGCCTATGCCGAAATCCGCAGCCTGATCCTGTCGGGTGACGCCCCGCCGGGATCGCCGCTGACCGAGGAGGCGCTGGCCGATATCTGCGGTGTGTCGCGCACCCCGGTCCGCGAGGCGCTGCGCCGGCTGGAGGCCGAGCTTTATGTCGTGCGCAGCGATTCGCAGCGGCTGCTGGTCGCCGATTGGAGCCGCGATGATCTGGGCGAAATGTTCACCCTGCGCGCCATGCTGGAGGCCCATGCCGCCGCGCGCGCCGCGCTTCGTATCGATGCCGGCACGCTGGTCGATCTGCGTGCCTGCAACGCCCGCATCACCGCGGCGGTAGGCCAGGCCGAACCCGATGTGGCGACCTTTCTGGTGGAAAACCGCCGCTTCCACGAAATCATCACCAGCGCCGCGGCGTCACCCCGCCTTGCCGCCATGCTGGCAGCGCTGGTCGAACAACCCGTCGTACGCCGCACCGCCGCCCGCTATGGCCAGGCCGAACTGGCGCGATCGGCGCACGAACACGGCGAACTGATCCAGGCCTGCGCAGCGCGCGACGCCGATTGGGCGCGCGCGGTGATGACCGGGCACATCCGCCGGGCGTTCCATGCTTTTTCGGCGGCGACGCCGGGGTAGGGGAGGGCCGCCGGTGGCAGGGGCCTGCTTCCTTCTCCCTCCCCCCACGGCGCCCCTTGGCGCCGTAGAGTGGGGAGGGTCGGGGTGGGGGTCTGGTAGGTCAGGGCCGGCCCTCAGTGGCAAACCCCCCACCCCAACCCTCCCCGCGCCCATGCTCGGCTGTGACGAAATCCGCGCCATTCGTGAGCGCGAGCAAGTCTCCCAGCCGGTATTCGCGGCTTACCTGAACGTCTCTCGCAATCTCGTATCAGACTGGGAACGCGGGATAAAGCGCGCCGGCGGGCCGGCATTGCGCCTGTTGTCGATTGTCAAGCGCAAGGGGTTGGAAGCGGTGGCGTGACCGTTTGACAAGAGAATATAGCGGCTATCAAAAGGGGTGCAGGGGTCAAGACCCCTGCCCGTCGGAGGCCCTATTTGGCAAACCTCGCCACATAGGCCAGCGCCTGCGCCTCGCTGACCAGTTCCGCGGTTTTGGCCGCCAGATCGAACAGATTGGCCTCCTGCACCCGGGCCTCGCGGTCGCCCACCGCATCCACCACCACCAGCGGCACAAAGCCATGGCACAGCGCATCGACGGCCGAGGCGCGGACGCAGCCCGATGTTGAGAGCCCAGTGATGAGGATGGTGTCGATGCCAGCGGCGTGCAGCGTGTCAGCGAGGCCAGTGCCGAAAAAGGCGCTGGGGAAGTGTTTGGTGACGATGGCGTCGCCGGGCAGGGGGGCGAGTTCGGGGGTGAAATCGCCCATCGGATTGCCGGTTTCAAAGGCCTTGAGCGCGGCGATCTTCTTGTAGAACACCCCGCCTTCATGGCCATCGGGGGAATATTCGACGCGGGTAAAGATGATGGGGATGCCGGCGGCGCGGGCGGCAACGTGCAGCCGGGCGGCGCTGGCGCGAGCGGGTTCGACGCCGGCATAAAGCGGCGAGGCGCGGTCGAAATAGGCGCGGGCGAAATCGATGAGCAGCAGCGCCGGCCGCGTGCCGGGCTGCAGCGCGCCGCCAAAGCCCGCCGCCTGGTAATCCCCGTCCAGATCCGCCACCTGCCGCGTCATCGAACCTCCACCCTGCGATCAAAACCGGATGCCGCCCCTATACAGGCCGGTGGCAGAATTGTATACAAAACTCATGATCCCCGCCATCCAGATCGTTGAAGTCTCGCCGCGCGACGGCTTGCAGAACGAAAAGGGCTTTGTCGAAACCCCCGACAAGCTGGCGCTGATCACGCGGCTTGTCGAAATGGGCGCGCAACGCATTGAAGTTGCAAGCTTTGTTAACCCGCGCCGGGTGCCGCAGATGGCCGATGCCGAAGCCGTGGTGGCTGGCCTCCCCGATGCCCCCGGCATCCGCTACATCGGCCTCTGCCTAAACGAACGCGGCATCGACCGCGCCATCGCCAGCCGCGAGGGTCCCGGAAATTCAGGTGCCCGGGGCCTGGATGAAGCCGGCTGCGTCCTCGTCGCCACCGATGGTTTCGGCATCATCAACCAGGGCCAGACCGTCGCCGAGGGCATAATCGCCAACACCGCGATGCTGGCCAAGGCCAAGGCCGCCGGGCTGTTCGCCCAGGTGACGATTTCGGCGGCGTTCGGCTGCCCCTATGAGGGGCATGTGCCTGCCAGCCGTGTGATCGACCTCGCCGCCCGCATGGCCGATGCCGGGGCGCAGGAAATTGCGCTGGCCGATACGATCGGTGTCGGCGTGCCCAACCAGGTCGGTGACCTTGTCGGTGCAGTCATTGAAAAAATTGGTGAAATTCCGCTGCGGCTGCACCTGCATGATACCCGTGGATTGGCGCCGGCGAATGCCTGGGCGGGCTATCAGGCCGGCTGCCGCATTTTCGATTCGGCGCTCGGCGGGCTGGGCGGCTGCCCCTTTGCGCCGGGGGCGGCCGGCAATGTCGGCACCGAGGAACTGGTCTATCTGTTCGGCCGGTCGGGCGTGGACACTGGCATCGACATCGATGCCGCGGTCGCCGCCAACCATTGGTTCGCCACAATCATGGGCCGGGCGCTGCCCAGCCGCGTCGGCAAGGCCGGCGATTTCATCATCAAGGGGATGCGGGTTTGAGCTATCGTCTGGGCGTCGATGTCGGGGGCACCTTCACCGACCTGCTGGTCATCGATGAAGCATCGGGCCGCACTTTTCGGGACAAGGTGCCATCGACGCCGCATGATCCGTCTGAAGCCGTCATCGCCGGCGCCCGGCAATTGTGCGGCAAGGCGGGTATCGAGCCGCATGAACTGGCGCTGTTCCTGCACGGCACCACCGTCGCCACCAATGCTGTGCTGGAGCACAAGATCGCCAAAGTTGGCCTGATCGTTACCGAAGGCTATCGCCACGTCTTGCAGATCGCCCGCAGCCTGGTGCCCGGTGGCCTTGCCGCCTGGATCGTCTGGCCCAAACCCGAGCCGATGGCGCCGCTTGAAGCGACTATCGAGGCGCCTGAGCGCATTGGCGCCGATGGCGCGATCGTCCGCGCGCTCGATGAGGCGCAGTTGCGGTTGAACCTCAAGCGGCTGGCAGAGGAAAAGGTCGAAGCCATCACCGTCTGCCTGATCAATTCCTATATGAACGGCGCGCATGAACGCCGCGTCGCCGAGATCTGCGCCGAAGAACTGCCCGGCGTGCCCGTAAGCCTCAGCGTCGATATCCTGCCCGAAATGCAGGAATATGAGCGGACTCTGACCACCGTCGCCAACAGTGCCGTCCGCCCCACCGTGTCGCGCTATGTCGGCAATCTGGAACGCGAGCTGACCAATTGGGGCACGAATGCCAAGCTCAGCCTGCTGCGTTCCGACGGCGGGCTGATGTCCGCCGAAAAATCCCGCAATGCGCCCGTGAACCTGTTGATGTCCGGCCCGGCCGGCGGCGTGGCGGGAGCGGTGTGGATCGCCAAGAACAGTGGCCATCCCAATGTGTTGACGCTCGACATGGGCGGCACCTCCACCGATGTCGCGCTCATCGAAAATTATCAGGCGCGCCTCCGCCGCGAAACCAGCGTCGGCCATCTGACGGTGCGGGCCTCCTCGCTCGATGTGAAGACGGTGGGCGCCGGCGGCGGCTCGATTGCCAGCGTGCCGGAATTGACCAGGGCGCTGCGTGTCGGCCCGCAATCGGCCGGCGCGGTGCCCGGCCCCGCCGCCTATGGCCGCGGCGGCGTGGTGCCGACGGTGACCGATGCCAATGTCGTGCTCGGCTATCTGCCGGAAAACCTGCTCGGCGGCGCTTTCAAGCTCGATCGCGAGGCGGCGCGAGCGGCGGTGCAGACCGTCGCTGATGCTCTCGGGCTTTCGCTGATGGAGGCCGCCGCCGGCATCATCGCCATCGTCAACGAGACGATGTATGGCGCGCTGCGGCTGGTATCGATCAGCCAGGGCTATGATCCGCGTGATTTCGCCCTGATGGCCTTTGGCGGCGCCGGGCCGCTGCATGGCAATGCCATGGGCACGCTGATGGGGTCATGGCCGGTGATCATCCCGCCTTCGCCCGGTGTGCTGTGCGCCTATGGCGATGCGACGACACGGCTTCGCGTCGATGCGCAGCGCAGTTTCAACAAGCTGGTAACACAGACGGATGACGCCGAAGTTGCCGGTGTGATTGCCGACCTCGCCGCCCAGGTGACGGCGGAACTGGAAGCCGAAGGCGTTCCTGCCGCCGACCAGACGCTGCAATTCGAAATCGATGTGCGCTATGCCGGCCAGGCGTTCGAGGTGCCACTGTCGATCGCGCCCGAAGCCGGCATTGCCGATCTGATGGCGCGCTTCGATGCCGAACATAAGCGCCTGTTCACCTTCAACCTGATGGTCCCGCAGGAACTGGTCAACATCCGCGTCGTGGCGCTGGGCAAGGCCGCCAATGTCTTGGCCGAACGCATCGCCAAGGGTGATGGTAACCCTATTGCGGCCAAGCTGCGCGACCATGAAGTCTGGATGGACGGCGCGGCGCGGCCGGCGGTGATCTATGACCGCAGCAAGCTGCGCGCCGGCGATATCGTCCCCGGCCCGGCGATCGTCACCGAGATGGATTCAACGACGCTTGTTCATATCGGCCACACCGCACTTGTCGATGATTTCGGCAATCTTCTGATCAACCCGGCCTGAGGGGAGCACCATGCCCGCTCGCATCATCGAAACCAACCCATCGCCCTTCGCCCCGGTGAAGATCGACCCCGTCACCCTCGACATCATCGAAAACGCCCTGCGCAATGCCCGCATCGAGATGGACGCCACCCTCGTCCGCACCGCCATGTCGCCGGGCATCCGCGAACAGGGCGATGCCTTTCCGCTGATCGCCAACCCGGCGGGCAAAATGATCGTCGGCCAGTTCGGCAGCTTCATCGATGGTTTTCTGCGCGGCTTCCAGGGCACCATCGAGGAGGGGGACATGATCCTGCTCAGCGACCCGTACAGCTGCGAAGGCGCCATCAGCCATTCGAATGACTGGCTGGTGCTGCTGCCAGTTTATCGCGGCGGGCGGCTGGTCGCCTGGACGGCGATGTTCGGTCACCAGTCGGATATCGGCGGCAAGGTCGCCGGCTCCATGCCGATCGATGCACGCGCGATCTTCGAGGAGGGCGTGCGCATCCCGCCGGTGAAAATCTACGCCAAGGGCGTTTACAATGATGACCTTGTCCGCCTCATCATGCACCAGACGCGCAAGCCCGACTGGTGCGCGGCTGATCTCAACGCGCTGATCGCCGCCTGCCGTGTCGCCGCCCGCCGGGTGGAGGAAATGTGCGCGCGCTTCGGCGATGACGTGGTGGTCGCCGCCATGGACGATCTGCTGGCGCGCAACCACCGTGCCATGAAGGCGTTGATCGCCACGTCGGTGAGCACCGATGCTGTCAGCTTCACCGATTATATCTGCGACGATGGCGTCGGTTTCGGCCCCTACAAGATCACCTGCACGATGCAGCGGGTCGGCGACAAGGTAGTGCTGGATTTCGCCGGCACCGACCCCCAGTCCGATGCGTCGATAAATTTCTACCTCAACGAGAACATGTTCAAGATGTTCTTCGGCATCTACATGATCATGGTCTTCGATCCGCAGATCATGTTCAACGATGGTTTCTATGATCTGATCGAGGTGAAGATCCCGCAAGGCTCCCTGCTCAAGCCCAATTACCCCGCCGCCCTGTCGGGCCGCACCCATGCGCTGGGCCGCATCTTCGACATTCTCGGCGGCCTGCTGGGGCAACGCACACCGGAATTCCTCTGCGCCGCCGGCTTTTCGTCCTCGCCGCACCTGATGTATTCGGGCCGCGATGCGAAAGGCGACTGGTTCCAACTGTTCCAGATCGGTTTCGGTGGCATCCCCGGCAAGCCCTTTGGCGATGGCCCCGATGGCCACAGCCTGTGGCCGGGCTTCACCAACGTCCCCAATGAATTCCTCGAACGATATTTTCCGCTGCGCATCGAACGTTACGAAGCGCTGCCAGATACCGGCGGCGCCGGGCTCAACCGCGGCGGCAATGGCATCCATATGTCATATCGCTTCCTTGCCGCCGGGACCGTGAGCATCCACGACGATCGCTGGTTCACCTACCCCTGGGGGGTGAATGGCGGCAGCCCCGGCACCCGCGCCCGCAAGATTTTGGAAAAGCCCGATGGCACCACGACCATCGTCGCCAACAAACTCGACAGCCTTGATGTCGAAGCCGATGACGTGCTGCACTTCATCACCTGGGGCGGCGGCGGCTGGGGTGACCCGTTGCAGCGCGCACCTGAACTGGTGGCCAAGGAAATCCGCCAGGGGCTGGTCACAGCGGCCGGCGCCCGCGCCTATGGTGTTGTGGCGGACAGCGACGGCCGGATCGATGCCGCCGCCACCGCCGTGCTGCGGGCCGACATGGCAGCGCAGCCGAAACCGGCAAATGGCCTGTTCAACTTTGGTGGCGACATAGAGGCCTTGCGCGCCGCCTGCCTGTCTGAAACCGGCCTGCCGGCGCCAAAGCCGCCGGTCTGGCACCATGCGATTGCCGCCGAATGAGCTTCACCGCAAACCAGGGCCCGCTCGCCGGGCTGCGCGTCGTCGAAATGGGCCAGCTCATCGCCGGGCCGTTCTGCGGGCAATTGCTCGGCGACATGGGCGCCGAAATCATCAAGGTCGAACCGCCCGCCGCCAATGGCAAGGCCGGCGGTGACCCGATGCGCGTCTGGGGCCGCGGTGATTACCCGCTGTGGTGGGAAGTCGTCGCCCGCAACAAGAAATCGGTCAGCGCCGATCTGCGGGTGCCCGAAGGCCAGGCGTTGGTCAGGAAGCTCATCGCCACTGCCGACATCCTTATCGAAAATTTCCGTCCCGGCACGCTGGAAAAATGGGGCATGTCCCCTGCCGCGCTGCACGCCGAAAACCCCGGCCTGATCATCGTTCGCGTCTCCGGCTATGGCCAGACCGGGCCCTATTCGGATCGTGCCGGCTTTGGCGGCATCGGCGAAGCGATGGGCGGCTGGCGCGCCATTGTCGGGGACCCGGACCGCCCGCCGTCGCGCATGGGCGTATCGATCGGGGACAGCCTCGCCGCCACCTATGGCTGCATGGGGGCGCTCGCCGCGCTGCGCCACCGCGACCAGACCGGCGAGGGCCAGGTCGTCGATTCCTCGCTTTATGAAGCCGTGCTCCAGGTCATGGAAAGCCTGATCCCCGAATATGCCGCCTCGGGCTATGTCCGCGAACGCTCGGGGTCGGTGCTGCCGGGCATAGCGCCCTCCAACGTCTATCCGTGCGCTGACGGCGAATATCTGATCGGCGCCAACCAGGACACGGTGTTCGGCCGGCTGTGCACCGCGATGGGGCAGCCCGAGCTGGCCGATAACGAGCGCTACGCCACCCACATCGCCCGCGCCCGCCACCTGCGCGAACTCGACGAGGTAATTGGCGCATGGTCG
>JANYCM010000122.1 GCA_025360285.1 Sphingomonadales bacterium | reverse complement strand
CCCTTGAAGCCGCGTCGGGCCTGCATTCCGCCATGGCCCGGCTTGGCATCAGCACAGATACCGTCGTCGGTGCGGTGCAGAAACTCGACAGGCAAGTGCGCACGCATGAAAAGTCCTTGAACGACCTTGGCGTCAAGACGCGCGACGCCAGCGGCGCTTACCTTAACCAGTTAGACATTCTTTTTAACGCGACCGAAGCACTTAAAGGATATGCCGCCGGCACTGATCGCAATATCGCGGCACAAGCCATGTTCGGACGCGGCGCGGGCGAAGTAACGGCGCTGCTGCGGCTCAACCGCGACGCGATGGAGGAAGGGCTTGAGACCGCCAAGCGGCTCGGGCTGGTGACCGGCCAAGACAATGTGGACGCAATGCGAGCCTATAAGGCTTCGATCAACGAGGTGCACGAGGTCTTCGAAGGGTTCTGGGTTGCCATCGGCGTAAAGCTCATGCCAGTTTTAACCAACCTGGCGGAATGGTTCGAGCACCATGGCCCGGCGGTCATCGACGCGACCAAAAACGCCATTACAGTGTTGGAGGGCACGATCCGGTTCGTCATCGCGGGTTTCGCTGCCCTTGATGTTGTGCTGTCCACGATCGCTGGCGCGCTCGCGATACTGGGGTCCGGCGCGGTCACGACCGGCAAAATCCTGTGGGACGCATTGACGCTCAATTGGAGCGCCATCGGCGCCGACTGGCAAGCCGGCATGAACAACCTCAAAACCATCTCGCACGACGCTGCGGCGCAAATTCGCGGCGACTGGGCAGCGATGGATTTTATTTCGCCGCTGGGCACCGGTAAGGGCAAGCCGGACGCGCCGAACGCCACCGGCAAGCTGGACGCCCCAGTTTCCGGGGTGAAGAAGGCGAAGGCAGCAAAGGCCGCCAAAGCACCAGACGATCCGATGGGCGACATGACGACCACGTTCAATAACAACTTGTTGAAAATGGACATGGAGTCGAAGAAGACGTTCGCCAAGATCGCCAACAATATCAAACAGGGGCCGATCCTGCCCGCCATGAGCAAAATGACCGATCTGGTTGTGGCGAAGTGGCGGACCGGCGTTGAGGGCATGGTCGGGTCATGGTCAGGATCGCTCAGCCGCATGTTGACTTTCCAGCAGGGGTTTAGCGCAACCATCGGGCAGCTTTGGGGGGCGATGACCAACCTGATTTCAGGCGTGCTGAGCAGCGTTATCAATGATATGGTAATGGACTGGTTGGACGCTCATGGCGTGATGAAGGCAATCAGCAAATTGTTTGGCGTCAGCGAAGTCACCACCAGCGCGAGCAAGGCCGGCGCTAACGCATATGCGTCAATCGCTGCCATCCCGATCATCGGCCCCGAACTCGCTCCGGCCGCCGGAGCGACCGCCTTTGCCGGGGCCTTGTCCTTCGCGAGCGGTCTTTCCGCATCGGGCGGCTTTGACATTCCGGCCGGCATGAACCCGATGGTCCAGACGCACGCCCGCGAAATGATCCTGCCAGCTAAGCATGCCGATGTTATCCGCGACCTGGCAGATAATGGCGGCGCGGGGCGGGGCGGTGGCATGACAGTGCATATCCACGCGACGGATTATCAGAGCTTCGAAAAGATGATCGAGCGCAGCCCCGGCGCGGTTGCCAGGTCGCTCAGCAAGGCAATCAGGAACGGGGTGAGATCGTGAGCGAAGATGGCAATATCGTGGCGTTCCCAACGGGGCCTGAGCGCAGCTGGCGCGTCATCGAGGCTGAGCTGTGCCCGTTCCTTTATGGCTTAGGGGCCGATCAACAGCAGGTCGCTCACCTTTGCCAGGTTTTACAGCCAATTTGGGAACGTGACCCGGGCGTCATCGTCCCCGCCAGCATCAATGGCAAGGAAGCGGTCGGGCGGGTCAACGAATGGTTTTCCGCAGTGGCGGTGTCGCTGTTGATGGAGATCGCTGGCC
Organism: Sphingomonadales bacterium; assembly: GCA_025360285.1. Classification (GTDB taxonomy): domain Bacteria; phylum Pseudomonadota; class Alphaproteobacteria; order Sphingomonadales; family Sphingomonadaceae; genus Sandarakinorhabdus. The sequence goes on along the minus strand of JANYCM010000122.1, from coordinate 327 downwards.
GCGAACTGAAGCTTTTTAACGCAGGCATCGAATAGGAGAATATCGCCATGGGTTTCACGGCAACAATGGGCGGCGGTTCGGCATTCACCTGCGGGGCGGGCGGCATGCATTCGGCACCCGGTCGCAACTACAGCGGCAACGCGGTCACAGTTGACCGCATGACGACTGACTTCTCCGACCTCATCGGGGCCGGCTGGGTTGTCCTGGCCAGCCACAAGGGCACGACTGCCCAGCGGCCGATTATTGATGACGTTGGCAACCCGGTTCAGCCCGGTTTCCGCTATCTCGACACTACCCTATCCAAGGTTATTGTCAGGGGAGCGAGCG
>JANYCM010000216.1 GCA_025360285.1 Sphingomonadales bacterium | reverse complement strand
CCTTTGTAAAGAAGGCCGAAGCGACGATCACTGCCGGTGACCCCGCCGCTGCCGCCGCGGCGCTTGCCGCTGCCCAGCCCGAAATGATGCGCGGTGTGTCAAAGGGCGTGCTCCACAAGAACACCGTCGCCCGCAAGATTTCGCGCCTCGCCAAGCGCGTCAAGGCGCTGGCCCAGGCCCAGGCCTGATCTTATTGCTGACGCCGGGGGCGGCGCATCGTTCCCGGCGCAGATTTACCATATCGAAACAAATGCCGCAGCCTCCGGGCTGCTTTTTTGTGTCCGGATAACGCCGCACATCAGGTCTGGCGCTCGCCCGTCGCGGCCTGCCGGCTGAGTCGTCGGGCCAAGTCCCCGAGTCGTTTGGCCATGACGCTTTTGTGATGGCTTGATGACAGGCAAAGGCCCGCATAATCGCCACCTGTCATCGCCAGCCGAGGCAACTGCAGCGCCGAATCGCGGGGGCCATGTTTTGGCAGCAAGGCTTTTAAAACAACGGGTTGGTGCGCTGCGGCGCGGCATTTGTCATCGCCGCGTAACGTAATTGTCACGAAAAATCAGGGCGTTGGGACGGCGGCAAAGCGAATTGGCGAAACTGCGTGTCAACGGAAATATTTCGCCATGGTCGTGATTCTGTCGCTTGCCCCGGCGGGTCGGCCTTGCTTATCTGCTGTTCCATCCGGTGACGCCGGCACGGTTTCGTGTCGCCCGACCGATCGAAAGACTTGTTCATCCTGAAGCGGAGCTTTGTTTCCGCCAACGGCCTTGCACGGCCGCGGCACCCCGTGCTGCGCGCGTGCGGACAGTCGCAAGATCGGCGGGAGTCACTTGGGGGGCGGCTGCCCGGTATTCGCCGGCTGCCGCAGGCAAAACAACACGCCTGCAACCAGAATTTGCAACGGCGGGGGGACGAATTGGTGTCAGTTTACGCGACTTCGGCCACCCAGCCGCAGACCCCGAGCGCCGCCGTTGCGGCAACCGCCGCCCGGCTGACCGCCGGCCGTACTGCTGATCCGGCGGCGGATGCGCTGGCCTGGGGCCGCGTCCGCGCCGCGCTGCGCGCCGAATCGGGGGAACGCAATTTCGAAAGCTGGATCGCCCCGCTGGCGTTCATCGATGCCGAGGGTGACCAGGTCCGGCTGGCCGCGCCGTCGCCCTTCCTCGCCGATTGGGTGGCGCATCATTATGCCGACAAATTGCGCCAGCATTGGGCCCAGCACCGCCCCGGCACCCGCCATGTCATCGTCCGCGTCCAGCCTGCCTTCAGCGCCGCACCGCCGCCCGCCGCTGTTGCCGTGCCCGCCCCCCCCGCCGCCATCACCCAGCCGGTGGAGGCGCGTTATACCTTTGAAAATTTCGTCGTCGGCAAGTCGAACGAGCTCGCCTACAACGCCGCCCTTGTCGTCGCCGAACCCGGCACCCTGGGTTTCAACCCGCTGTTCCTCCATGGCACCACCGGGCTGGGCAAGACGCATCTGATGCACGCCATCGGCAATGCCTTTCTCGCCCGCCAGCCCGATGCCCGCGTCGCCTATCTGTCGGCCGAAAAGTTCATGGTGGAATTCCTCGCCGCCCTGCGCGCCAAGGACACCATCGCCTTCAAGCAGCGGCTGCGCTCGGTCGACCTGTTCATGATCGACGATGTCCAGTTCATCGCTGGCAAGGAATCAACCCAGGAAGAACTGTTCCACACGATGAACGAGATCATCAGCGCCGGAAAGCGCCTGGTCATCTCCGCCGATCGCAGCCCGCAGAACCTCGAAGGCATCCAGGACCGTATCCTCAGCCGCATGGCCTGGGGTCTGGTCGCCGACATCAACCCGGCCGATTACGAATTGCGGCTCAACATCCTCCACGCCAAACTCGCCGGCATGGCGCAGAATGTCGCGGTGCCCGCCGACGTTATCGAATTCCTGGCGCGCAAGATCACCGCCAACGTCCGCGAACTCGAAGGCGCGCTCAACCGCGTCGTCGCCTATGCCGCCCTTGTCGGCCAGCCGGTGACGCTGGAAT
>JANYCM010000079.1 GCA_025360285.1 Sphingomonadales bacterium | reverse complement strand
GAGGCGGTGACGGCGGCGGATGTGGCGCCGGAACTCCATGGCCTGCTCGATCAGCCGGGCGGGGAGCGGCTGGACATGGTGGTGCTGGCCTGCACGCATTTTCCGTTGCTGGCGGCCGAACTGGCGGCGGCGGCACCGCGGCCTTTGGGTTTTGTCGATGGCGGCGCCGGGATTGCGCGGCGGGTAGCGCATGTGCTGGGGCCCGAGATTGTTCAAGGCATAGGGCGGGGCGCGCCGCAACCCGGCCGGGCCGTCTTCACCCGCGCCGACGCGCACGTTGACGCGCTGCGGCACGCGCTTAAAGGCTTTGGGCTGGATAGCATCGAGATTCTTTAGGAACGCCGCCGTGGCCATGACCGACGAACAATTGCTGGAACGGATGCGCAAGTTCGTGCCGCCGACGGCGATCCTGCTCGGCCAGGAGTTGCTGGAAGTGGACAGCGCCGCCGGTCGGGTGCGCATGCGCTTCAAGGTGGGGCTGGATTTCTGCAACCCCATGGGCAACGTGCAGGGCGGTATTGTCGTCGCCATGCTCGATGATGCCGCGGCAGTGGCGGCGATCATAAAATCGGGCACGCGCATCGTGGTGCCGACGATCGAGCTGAAGACCAGTTTCTTTGCGCCGGCCAAGGCCAATGCCTGGCTGTATGCCGAGGGGCGCTGCGTCAAGCTGGGCCGCAGCGTCGCCTTCATGGAGGCGGAACTGACCGACGAGAGCGGCAAGCTGCTGGCGAAACTGTCAACCAGCGCGCTGCCGCAGCCGATGCCCGAGAAACATAATATGGTGGAGCGGACATGACCGACGTTGCGGGCGAAGCCGAAATATTGGTTGAACGGCGGGGGCAGGCGCTGTGGCTGACGCTCAACCGGCCGGCGGCGCTGAACGCGCTCAACCGGCCGATGGCGCTGGCCATCCACCGCGCGCTGTTCGAGGGCGCGGGGGATCCCGATGTGGCGCGCATCATTATCGAAGGCGCCGGCGAGCGGGCATTCTGTGCCGGCGGCGATGTGGCGCTGCTGGCGCGGCGCGGGCGGGAGGACAAGCCGTTGTATGAAGGGTTCTTCCACGACGAATATCGCATGAACCAGGCGATCGCGCGGCTGGTGACGCCCTATGTAGCGATCCTGGATGGCGTGACGATGGGTGGCGGCGTTGGCCTGTCGATCCATGGGCCCTACCGCGTCGCCACCGAACGCACTTTGTTCGCCATGCCCGAAACCGGCATCGGGCTGATCCCCGATGTGGGCGGCACCCATGCCCTTTCGAGATTGCCGGGGCAGATCGGGACCTGGCTGGCGATGACCGGCGCGCGGTTGAAGGCGGCCGATTGCCTGTATGCCGGGATTGCGACGCATTTCGTGCCCAGCGAGCGCCTGCCGGTGCTGCGCGACCTGCTTGCCGAAAATCCCGAACCAGTGGGCGAGATTCTGGACACGCTGCACGGCGATGCCGGGCCGAACAGCCTGGAAGCGCTGCGTGACGGCATTGATTTCCATTTCGGCCATGACAGTGTCGAGGCGATTGTCGCCAGCCTGGAAACCGGCGACGACTGGGCGCAGGAGCAGGCGGCGATCATCCGCCGCATGTCGCCGACATCGTGCAAGCTGACGCTGGCCGGGCTGCGGCTGGGCGCCGGGGCGAGCATCGAGGACGCGCTGGTCACCGAATATCGCATGGTCTGCGAGATTCGGAACGGCCATGATTTTTTCGAAGGCGTGCGGGCGCAACTGATCGACAAGGACAGGAAGCCTTTGTGGTCACCGGCGCGGCTGGAAGACGTCAGCGAGGACGATGTGGCCCGGCACCTGCAGGAGCCGGAGAGCGGCGATCTGACGTTCGAGTGATCAGCGGTCGGTGATGAGCCAGTCGCGAAACACCGCCAGGCCGTCGGCCATGTTCGAGCGGCCGAAGCCGATGCGGAAACGGTCGGTGGGGACCGGGCCCAGGTCGGATTTGTAGATGCTGGCGGGGAGCAGCAGGACGCCGGTTTCCTCGACCAGCCTGTGGCAGAAGCGTTCGACACCGTCCGCTCCCTTGTAGCTGATGAAGGCGACGCAACTGCCATCGGGGCGGCGCCAGTCGAACAGGCTTGGAAATTCGGCGAAAAAGCTGTCGAGGCGATCGAGGTTGTCCGCCACAATGGCGCGGTTGCGGGCCAATATGGCCTCACGGGCTTTCAGGGCGATTTCGGCGAGCAGTTCTGACGGCGCTGAATTGCAGATCGACAGATAATGTTTGTAGCGTTCGCAGGCGGCGAGAAAGCTCCGGTCCTGCGCCGCCAGCCAGCCGATGCGCAGGCCGGGCAGGCCATAGGATTTCGACATGACGTTGAGCGAGATGCCGCGTTCATAGACATCGGCGGCCTGGGGTAGGCGGATCGCCGCCTCGCGCTCGATCAGGCGATAGACTTCGTCGCTGAACAACCAGAGGCCGCGTGACCGGCAGAGGTCAACCAGCCCGGCGAAAACCGCCTGGGACGGGATGGCGCCGGTGGGATTATTGGGGAAGTTGATCGAGATGAGGCGGGTGTTGGGGCGCAGCGCTGCCTTCACCAGGTCGAGATCGAGCGCCCAATTATTGTCTGCGTCGAGCGCCACGCCGCTGACCGCGCAGATGCCGAGCGGCAGGGTTTCGGCGGCCTGATAATTGGGGGTGATGACGATGGCATGATCGCCCGGCTGCAACAGCACCCGCATCGCCACATAAATGGCTTCCTCGGCGCCGGCGAAGCACAACAGGTCGGCGGGGGTGATGGCGTCATAAGTGGCGGCGATGGCGGCGCGCAGGGTCCGGGAACCGAAGGTTTCGGTGTAACCGAGGTGCAGCTGGTCAAAACGTTCACGGTCGGCCGGCGTGGCATGGGCGAGCAATTGCGAAAGGCTGAGGCTTTGCGCGTCGGATGCCGTCAGATGATATTTCGCCGCGAACTCCCATTTCGAAAAATAGACTTCGAGGGCGAAGTTGCGCAGTGCGGCGGGCGTGCTGTCGTCGAGCATAGGCGGCCGCGATAGCGCCGCGGATGGCCGGTGTCGATTGCGCCTATTTGATTGCCCGAATCCCTCGCAGCCACTAGATGCAGTGTCCCTGCCAGGTAGCAACGCCAGACATGACTATCATTGCCCTCGCTTCCGACCATGCCGGCTTCGCGCTGAAGGCGGACCTGGTGCGTGACCTGGCGGCGGCGGGGCATGATGTGCTCGATCTGGGGCCGGATGGTGAGGCGTCGGTGGATTATCCCGACTATGGATTCAAGCTGGGCGATGCCATGGCCGCCGGGCGGGCGGATTTCGGCATTGCCATCTGCGGTTCGGGCATCGGCATTTCGATCGCGGCCAACCGCAACCCGGCGGTGCGCGCGGCGCTGTGTACCTCAGGGCTCATGGCGCGGCTGGCGCGGCAGCATAATGATGCCAATGTGCTGGCGCTGGGCAGCCGGATCATCGGTATCGAAGTGGCGCGCGATTGCGTGCGGGAATTTTTGAACACCCCTTTCGAAGGCGGGCGACATGCGGGCCGTGTCGCCAAGCTGGGGCAGATGAAGGAATTTGTGTGATGAGCAGCCACCCGGTTTCCGTGACCGATACCTTGCCGACCGGCTTTTTCGATACACCCGTCGCCATCGCCGACCCGGCGGTTGCCGCGGCGATTGCCAGCGAGCTTGATCGCCAGCAGCATCAGATCGAACTGATTGCGTCGGAAAACATCGTGTCGCGTGCCGTGCTGGAAGCGCAGGGGTCAGTGTTCACCAACAAATATGCCGAAGGCTATCCGGGCAAGCGTTACTATCAGGGCTGTGCGCCGTCGGATGCGGTGGAAATGCTGGCCATCGATCGCGCCAGGCAGCTGTTCAATTGCGCCTGGGCCAATGTCCAGCCGCATTCGGGGGCGCAGGCCAATGGCGCCGTCATGCTGGCGCTGGTCAAGCCCGGCGAGACGATTCTGGGCATGAGCCTGGATGCGGGCGGCCATCTGACTCACGGCGCGGCGCCGGCGATGAGCGGCAAATGGTTCAACGCCGTGCAATATGGCGTGCGCCGTGAAGATCACCTCATCGACTATGACGAAGTCGAACGGCTGGCGCTGGCGCACAAGCCGCGGCTGATTATCGCCGGCGGTTCGGCCTATCCGCGCACCATCGATTTCGCCCGCTTCCGGGCGATTGCCGACAAGGTCGGGGCGTATTTCCTGGTCGATATGGCGCATTTTGCCGGTCTGGTCGCCGCCGGTATCCACCCGTCGCCGCTGCCGCACGCCCATGTCGTGACGACGACGACCCACAAGACGCTGCGCGGACCCCGCGGGGGCATGATCCTGTCGAATGACGAGGCGCTGGGCAAGAAGCTCAACAGCGCGGTTTTCCCCGGCCTGCAGGGCGGCCCGTTGATGCACGTCATCGCTGCCAAGGCGGTGGCGTTCGGTGAGGCGTTGCAGCCGGCGTTCAAGGATTACGCCGTGCGCATCGTGGCCAACGCCCAGACACTGGCGGCCAAGCTGAAGGAACGCGGCTGCGCCGTTGTCGCCGGCGGCACCGATACGCATCTGGCGCTGATCGACCTGACACCCAAGGGTCTTACCGGCAAGGATGCCGATGAGGCGCTGGAGCGCGCCGGCATCACCTGCAACAAGAATGGCGTGCCCTTTGATCCGTTGCCGCCCACCAAGACCAGCGGCATCCGTGTCGGCAGCCCGGCGGGCACGACGCGCGGTTTCGGCCAGAGCGAGTTTGCTGCCATCGGTGACATGATTGCCGATGTGCTCGATGGGCTGGCCGCCAATGGCGAGCATGGCAATGAAGCGGTTGAAAAGGCGGTCAATGTCCGGGTGCGGGCGCTGTGCGCGCGCTTCCCCATCTATCCCAACGGCTGAACCACCAGAGGAGCACGGCAGATGAGCGACAGCAATGGCACGGGCGGCAAGCCCGATCTGACCGCCAAGGTCGACAAGATCGCCGCCGAGGCGCTGGAAGCCGGCAAGAAATTCATCGAAACCGATACCGGCAAGAAGGTCGCCGAGGCGACGGAAAGTGCCTTTGCCACCGCCGCGGAAATGCGCCGCAAGGTGATGGACACCGATTTTGCCAAAAAGGCGCTCGACAGCGATCTGGGCAAGCAGGCGGCCGATCTGGCGCAACAGGCGTCGGACAAGACCAAGGCGACGATCACCAACGTCCTGGCGCGCAATGTCGCGGTCGGCGCGGCGGCGGGGGCGGTGATTGCCATTCCCTTGCCGATCATCGGGCCGTTGCTGGGGGCGATCATCGGCGGCGGCCTCGGCTATCTGCGCACCATCACCAGGAAGTAGGGCAGGATGCGCTGCCCCTTCTGCGGGAATGACGACAGCCAGGTTAAGGACAGCCGTCCCACCGATGATGGCAGTGCGATCCGGCGACGGCGGCAATGCCCGGCGTGCGGCGGCCGCTTCACGACCTTTGAACGCATCCAGCTCCGCGAACTGACCATCGTCAAGAAATCCGGCAAGCGCGAGGTTTTCGACCGCGACAAGCTGGCACGGTCGATCGAGATTGCCTGCCGCAAGCGGCCGATCGCGCCGGAACGCATTGAACGCATGGTCAATGGCGTGGTGCGCCGGCTCGAATCGACCGGCGACAGCGAGATCGATGTCGGCCGGGTCGGCGAAATGGTGATGGAAGGCTTGCAGGCGCTCGATCCGGTCGCCTATATCCGTTTTGCCAGCGTTTACCGTGACTTCCGCGAGGCGCGCGATTTCGAGACCTTTGTGGGCGGGCTTTCGTCCGTGGGCTTGAATGATGACGGTGTTGGCAACAGCGCTGGCAGCGGTGGGGGCGAGTGAGCGGGCCGGCACCGGCGGTCATCCTAGTCAGGCCGCAACTGGGGGTGAATATCGGCGCCTGTGCGCGCGCCATGCTCAATTTCGGGCTGACCGACCTGCGGCTGGTGGCGCCGCGCGATGGCTGGCCCAATGCCGATGCGGGGCCGGCGGCGAGCGGCGCCGACATCGTGCTGGAACAGGCCCAGGTTTTTGACAGTGTCGCCGCCGCCTGCGCCGGGCTGTCGCTGGTGTTTGCGACGACGGTGCGCAACCGGGAACTGACGCGGCGGGTGGTGACGCCGCTGCAGGCCGCCAGCGAGTTTCATGGTCTGCCACAGCAGGGCGGCCTGATGTTCGGCCCGGAACGCACCGGGCTGGAAACCGAAGATCTGGCGGTGGCACACGCCATCGTGACGATCCCCGTCAACCCGGCGTTCGGCTCGCTCAACCTGGCGCAGGCGGTGCTGGTGACCGCCTATGAATGGGCGCGGCAGGGCAGTGACCAGGCCGATGCTGTGCTGGTCAACCATGATGGCCCGGCGCCGCACGAGGAACTGGAAGGCCTGATCGCCGCGGTTGACGAACAACTCGCCCGCAACGGCTATTACAACCCGGTGCCCGGCCGCGCGGCGGCGGCGCGGCTGACGATGCGCAACCTGTTCACCCGGCCGGAATTCAGCGCCGGCGAAGTGCGCACGCTGCGCGGCATCGTGCGCGGCCTGTCAAAGCCGCGTCGCGAGGGCTGATCAGCCTCAGGCCGCCGCAACGCGTTCCGGCTGCGGATCGCGCAGTGAATAGCCGCGGCCCCACACGGTTTCAATGCAGCCGCTGGCGGGCGCCCCGGCCTGGTGCAGCTTCTTGCGCAGCTTGCAGATGAACACGTCGATGATCTTCAATTCGGGTTCGTCGCGGCCGCCATAAAGATGCGTCAGGAACATTTCCTTGGTCAGCGTCATGCCCTTGCGCAGCGACAGCATTTCGAAGATCGCATATTCCTTGCCGGTCAGCCCGACGCGCCGGCCTTCGACTTCGACGGTGCGCGCTGCCAGATCGATTGAAACCGGGCCGGTGACGATCAGGGATTGCGCATGGCCCTGGCTGCGCCGGACCAGGGCGTGCAGGCGGGCGAGGAGTTCCGACTTGTCAAAAGGCTTGGTGACATAATCATCGGCGCCGGCGCCAAAGCCGGACACCTTGCTTTCGGTTTCGCTGTCGCCCGACAGGATCAGCACCGGGGTGGCGATGCGCAACATCCGCAACCGCTTCAGGACTTCATGGCCGCTCAAATCGGGCAAGGTCAGATCAAGCATGATCACGTCGAATTCATAGGTGCGGGCAAATTCCAGAGCGGTTTCGCCGCTGCCGGCAGTTTCATGTTCAAATCCGGCTTCATCGAGCATCAGCTCTACGCTGCGGGCCATTGCCCGGTCATCCTCGATCAGCAAAACGCGCATGGTCATCGTCTCCGGGGATGCCATGTCGATGCCATCGGTAGCGCGTGCATCGCTGGCCCCGGAAGTATTCAACGCTTTTTGTTTATAAAGGTAAAGACCGCTGCGACGGATAACGTCATGTGCGGGATGGATGGTTGTCATCGGCTGGCCCGCCCTTCAAAGACCGGACGGTAGATCTGCACGCGGGTCACCCGCAGGCCGGGCACCCCGGCACAGCGCACGGCGCGTTCCCACAGACGCAATTCCTCCTCGCTGATATGGTAGCGGGCGCACGCCTCGGCCCGACTGAGCACGCCGGCTTCGATGGCGCGCAGCACGGCTGCCTTGCGCCGCACCACCCAGCGCGTGGTGCTGGCCGGGGGCAATTCTGCGGCTGCGGTCGCTGCCTCCGGTCGTTCGCTGCGCATCGCCTCCATCTTTTTACCCTTCTGCTGGCACATGCTGGCATGTGCGCGGCGCCGACTGTCCCCGGTTGCGTTCACGGCCGCAGGGGTGTCGGGGCTAAGCGGTGCAAGTGGTTAACGGATCACCAGAAACCCGGCATGGGGGGGCGGGGCTTGACCGCGATGGCGATCGGGTCGATTCGGCGCCCCAGCCATGGTGACTGAAATGACCGAGATCGCTTCCCCCCAGGCGCTGCTGGCGCCCTTTGCCGGTCGCCGCATTGCCGTGGCGATGTCGGGCGGCGTCGATTCGTCAGTAGTGGCGGCGCTCGCTGCCGAGGCAGGCTGCGATGTGGTGGGCGTCACCTTGCAGCTTTATGATGCCGGGGCGGCGGCAGCGCGGCCGGGAGCCTGCTGCGCCGGCGCCGATATCCGCGATGCCCGCGCCGTCGCCGACCGGCTCGGTATCGCGCATTATGTCATCGACATGGAGGCGCGCTTTCGCGCCGCCGTCATGGACGCCTTTGCCGACAGCTATGCCCGCGGCCAGACCCCGGTGCCTTGCGTCGAATGCAACAAGACGGTGAAGTTCACCGATCTGCTCGAATTGGCGCAGGGTCTGGGTGCGGAAGCGTTGCTGACCGGCCATTATGTCCAGCGCTTGCTGGGCCCGGACGGGGCCGAACTGCACCGCGGCGCCGATCCGGCCAAGGACCAGAGCTATTTCCTGTGGACGACGACGCGCGCGCAGCTTGGGTATCTGCGCTTCCCGCTCGGCGCGCTGCCCAAGAGCGCAGTGCGGCGCGAGGCCGAACGCTTCGGGCTGGGCGTCGCCGCCAAGCCCGACAGCCAGGACATCTGCTTCGTCGGCGGCCGCGATTATGCCAGCGTTGTGGAGACCCTGCGCCCGGAACTGGCGACTCCGGGTGACATCACCGATATCGCCGGCCGGGTGATCGGCCGGCATGGCGGCATCCACCGCTTCACCGTCGGCCAGCGGCGCGGCCTTGATCTGGGGGGCTATCCGGAGCCGCTTTATGTTGTTCGCATCGATGCGGCGGCGAACCGGGTGGTGGCCGGGCCGCGCGCGGCGCTGGGGGTGACGGCGGCGCGGCTGGAGGGCATCAACGCCCTGGCCGATCTGGACGGTCCGGTCATGGTCAAGGTGCGGTCGCTGGCGCCTTTGGTGGCCGCGCGCTGGTCGGGGCTTGATCTGGTCTTCGATGCACCGATGTTCGGGGTGGCGCCGGGCCAGGCGGCGGTGGCCTATCGCGGGGGCCGGGTGCTCGGCGGGGGGACGATTGCCGAAACCTTTGCCGCTGAACTCGCTCCACCATCGCCGGCAGCGATGTCAATTTCCTGACACGGGGACTGTCAAATTCCTGACGCTGCGGCGTCAAATTTCCGACATTCGGCTTGGGATTCAGGACGTGACCCCTCGCGCTGACGGGTAACGGCGGTTTGGCACATCGCTTGCATTGCACGGGCCATGAACCCGCCGCCCGCCCCGCCGACTATTTCCCCCGGTCTTGATTGGCTGCCTGGTCTTGCCGGCATCGACACCGGTGACCTGTTGATTGTGACGGATGGCGCGCCGCCGGCGCACCGTCATGTCCGCCTGTCATCCTCCCCGCGCTCCCAGGCGCAGCTTGTCGGCGGCAATCTTGATCTGGCGGTGGCTGCTGGCGATGGCGATTTTGCCGCGGCGTTGATCGCCGCCTTTGCCGCTGCCCATCATCTGCCGGCGGCCGCCGATCCGGCGTCGCGGGCGCTTCTGGCACTCGCCGCGCGCGTCGCGCCGCATGATGCCACTGTGCTGATCGAAGGTGCCACCGGCACCGGCAAGGAAGGGCTGGCCCGCCTTGTTCACACCCTGTCCCCCCGCCGCGACAAACCCTTGGTCGCGGTCAACTGCGCCGCGCTCCCCGAAGCCATGTTGGAGGCAACATTGTTCGGCCACGAGCGCGGCGCCTTTACCGGCGCCATCGCCGGCGGCAAGGGCCTGTTCCGCGCCGCCCAGGGCGGCACGCTGTTCCTCGATGAGGTCAGCGAATTGCCGCTGGCGATGCAGACCAAATTGCTCCGCGCCGTTCAGGAACGCGAAGTGCTGCCGATCGGCGCGGTGCGCCCTGAACCCATCGATGTGCGCCTGATAGCGGCGGCCAATCGCGATCTTGCCGGCGATGTGGCGGCCGGGCGGTTTCGCGCCGATCTGTTCTATCGGCTGGCCGTGTTCCCGCTGCGCACCCTGCCGCTCGCTGAGCGGCGCGGCGATGTGATTGCCATCACCGCGCATTGGCTGCTCAACGCGGCGCACGCGTCGGGGCGCATCGCCTGGCCCGGCCCGGCGGTGCTGGCGGCGCTGGCGGCGCATGATTGGCCGGGCAATGTCCGTGAGCTCGGCAATGTGCTCGACCGGGCCCTGGTGCTGGGGGATGGCGCGACGATCGATCTGGCGGATCTGGTTTTCGACCGGCGGGCCAGCGTTGCCGCACCGGTTGTTGCGCCCCGTCTGCCCGGCGAGATTCGTCATCATGAGGACCGGGTGATCCGCAGCGCGCTCGCCGAAACCCATGGCCGCCGCGCCGCCGCCGAGCGGCTGGGCATCAGCGAGCGGACCCTGCGCTACAAACTGGCGGCGATGGCCGGCCGCACCGTGCCGGCGCCGCGCCACATGGTCCAATAGGGTGCTGCCGCCGATCGACACCAATTCCGTATTGGCGCTGCGCGCGCAGATCCTTGAACGCAGTTCGACATTGGGCGCGGTGGCGCCGACCGCGCCATCGACCGCGCCGCGTTTCGATACCGCGATGAAGGATGCGCTGCAGGCGGTCAGCCGCATCGAGGACCAGGCCGGGGCGGCTTCGGCGGCGTTCGAACGCGGCGACAGTCATGATCTGGCCAGCGTGATGATCGCCCGCCAAAAGGCCTCGATCGCCTTTGAAGCGACGCTGCAGGTCCGCAATCGACTGCTCGGGGCCTATAAGGACGTCATGAGCATGCCGCTGTGAAGCGGCCGGCATGAGCGAAACGCGCCTGGCGCCGGCGGGCCTGGCCGCGCTGGCCGCCGAACCTGCCGGCGTGTTGGTCGATCGGGTGCGCGATCTGGCTGGCAACCCCGCCATACGCCGCGCCCGGCCGGCGATCATCACCGGCGCGGTGCTGCTGGCGGCGGCGATCCTGTGGTTGCTGCTGCGCGCGCCGGAATGGCGGCCGCTGTATGGCGAGCTTTCGGACGGCGACAAGGCGGCGGTGATGACGGCGCTGGCGGCGGGCAATTATGCTGCGCGAATCAATCCCGATACCGGCAGTGTGGAGGTGGCGGCCGGTGAAACGGCGGCGGCGCGCATCTTGCTTGCCGGGCAGGGCCTGCCAAAATCGGCGGGGCGGCTCGATCCGGTCGGCGACATGCCACTCGGCCTGTCGCGCGCCGTCGAAGCGGCGCGCCTGCAGGGCGCGGCGGCGACCGAATTGGCGGCATCGATCGAGTCCATTGATGGCGTGCGCCATGCCAGGGTGCATGTCGCCGCCCCGGAGCCGTCAGTGTTCGTCCGTGACAAGGCGCCGGCGAGTGCTTCGGTGTTCGTCACCCTGGCGCCGGGGCGCGTGCTGGGCGAGGCGCAGGTGCGGGCGATCGTCTGGTTGGTCAGTTCCTCGGTCGCCGGCCTGTCACCGGACCGGATCAGCATTGTCGATCAATCGGGGGCCCTATTGTCGGCCGGCACCACGGCCGGGGAGGCGGCGCAGCTTGGCTATCAGGTCAAACTGGAAGGCCTGGTGCGCGAACGCCTGTTCAAGCTGCTGACGCCGCTGATCGGCACCGGGCGTTTTACCGCCGAAGTCGCCGCCGATGTCGATTTCAGCCGCAGCGATTCCTCCAGCGAACGCTTTACCCCCGAAAGCGTGCTGCGCAGCGAGGCCGCCAGCCGCCAGCTTGACGCCAATCCGCCCCCGGCGCGCGGCATTCCCGGCGCACTGTCGAACACCGCGCCCGCGGCGGCGTCCTTGACCACTACCCCTCCCGCATCCGCAGGGGGCGCAGCGCCCACCCCGCCAGCGGCGACCAGCGAGACGACCAACCGCGCCTGGGAAATCGGCAAGGACGTCTCGATCACCCAAGGCGGTGCGCCAAAATTGCGGCGGCTGTCGGTGGCGGTGGTCATCGATCGCGGCGCATTGGGCAAGGCCGGGGTGCAGGATATTGCCGGGCTGACCCGGATCATTCGCGGCACGGTGGGCTATGACGCCCAGCGCGGCGACTTGGTCGAAGTGCAGTTGCGCGCCTTTGCGCCGCCGCCGGCAGAACCAGTGGCGCGCTGGTTCGACAAGCCGGTGGTGCAGGACAATATGCCCTGGCTGGTGGCCGGTGGGGCGGTGCTGACCGGGGTGATCGGCGGCATTTTTGCCCTGGTCAGGGCGCGGCGCGCGCGGGCCAGAGCGCTGGTCGTGCCAGTGGCGGCGGTGCCGGATGATGCAGGGGTGGGCGAGGCCTATGCCCCGCCTCGCCGCGACCCCGTCGATGGCGGTGACCTGACGCCGCCGCCGCCGCGCATTGTCGATTACAGCCAGAAACTCGGCGCCACCCGCGATCTGGTCAATGATGATGCCGACCGCGCCTCGGCGGTGGCGCGGCAAATGCTGGCGCAGCCATGAATGCCGCTGCGGCCCTGACCGGCGCCCAGAAATGCGCCATATTGGTGTTGCTGCTTGAGGAGAATCAGGCCGCCGAATTGCTGCGCCGCATGGCCGCCGACGAGGTGCGCGCCGTCGGCGAAGCGATGCTCTCGGTCGCCGAGATTGACCCTGCGGCGATCGACGCCGTGCTCGATGAGTTCATCACCCGGACACGCGGTGTGTCGGCGCTGGACAACCAGGGGCGGCAGGTGCGGGCGGTGCTGTCGCGGGCGCTGGGCCAACCGCGCGCCGAACGCATGATCGATCATATCGGCCCCCCTGCGGCAGCGCGGCGTTTTGCCATGTTCGACTGGATCGATACGCCTACCATCGCGGCGCTGCTGGGCGATGAACATCCGCAGGCGGTGGCGGTGGTGATCGCGCATCTGCCCGAGGCGCTGGCGGCGGCGGTTATCGATGCGCTGCCGGCCGGCCTGCACAGCGATCTGGTGCTGCGGCTGGCGATCTTGCGGCCGGTGCAGCCGGCGATGATTGTCGCGCTTGAGGCGGACCTCGAGGCCAAGTTGGCGGGGCGTGATGCGCCACTTGGCGCGGCGGCGCTGGCAGGCACTGATTTCACCGCGCGGCTGGTCAAATTGTCGAGCAACAAGAAGCTGATGCTCGATGCCCTTGCGACGCTGGATCCGGAATTGGCCAGCGAAATCGCCGCCCAGCAATTCGTCTTTGCCGATCTGCTCGGGCTGGGCATCAAGGACATGCAGCTTGTGCTGCGCGAGGCCGATCCGCAGGTTCTGGCGGTGGCGCTGAAGGGCGCCGAGCCGGCACTGCGTGAGCTGGTGTTCAGCGCCATGTCGAGCCGGGCGGCGTCGCAGTTGCAGGATGATCTGGCCGAACGCGGGCCGATGAAGCGCGCCGAAGTCGATGCGGCGCAATCGGAAATCTGTTTGCTTGTCAGGCGTTTGGGGGATTCAGGTGCGATCATGATGCCGGGTGCGGCGGGCGCCTATGTCTGAGGCCGCCATCCTGTCCGGAGGCCTGGCGGGCCTGTACAGCGCGATGCAGCCGCGTGCGCAGGAAGCGCCGCAAGCCGTTGATCTGGAACCGCTTCGTGAAGCCGCCTGGGAGGCGGGTTTTGCCGCGGGGCAAGCCTCGGCGGATGCCGAACTGGCGCCGCTGCGGCTGCATCTGGCGGAGGCAGCAGCGGCGCTGCATGACGCCTGCCGGATCGAGCAGCAGGCGCTGCGGCCGGTGCTGATGACGCTGGTGCGGCGGTTGACCGAGGCGGTTCTGGACAAGGAATTACAAGAGGATACCGCGCTGCTTTCGCTCGTAAACGCCGGATTGGCGTTGGTGCGGGCGGGCGAAGTGCCGACCTTGCAGGGGCACCCCCGGACTCTGGCGGCGTTGCGGCCGCACCTGCCGGCAATCCGGGTGGTGGAGGATGATGATCTGGACCCGGATGGCTTTGTCATCACCGGCGCCGACTTCATCATTGATGTGAATATCGCCGCAAGACTGGCTGAAATCATGGGAGAATTATCATGAGCGTCACTCAGGCGCTAATCCGTCTGGCGGGCAGCGTGACGCTGCCGCCGCTGGCGGTGCAGCGCGGCGGGCGGGTTACGGCCTTTGACGGCGCGCTGGTCGAGGCGGTGGGCATCGATGCGCCGGTCGGCGGCCGTGCCCTGCTCGGCAAGAACCGGCAACATGCGGAAATCATTGGCTTTCGCGATGGCCGGGCGCTGCTGCTCGGCCTATCGCCGCTCGCCGCTATCACCCCCGGCGTGTCGGTCATCGCCGATGGCATCGACAGTGACGCGGCGGTCGGCCCCGGCCTGCTCGGCCGGGTGATTGACGGGCTTGGCCGGGCGCTGGATGGGCGTGGCCCGGTCGTGGGGGTAGTACGGCGGGCTTTGGCCGGGACGCAGCGGGCTTCGGCGCGGGTTTCACGGGTCACGGCGCGGCTGGACACCGGCATTGCCGCCATCGATG
>JANYCM010000213.1 GCA_025360285.1 Sphingomonadales bacterium | reverse complement strand
CACCAGCAATTGTCCCATGTGACTGACATCGAACAGCCCGGCATGGGTCCGCGTCCACAAATGTTCAGCGATGATGCCTTCAAACTGGATGGGCATGGCATAGCCGGCGAACGCCACCACGCGCGCGCCCAGCCGGCGATGCAGGGCATCAAGCGGCAACAATTCGGCAGTTTCGGCCACAGGGCCTCCGGCAACAGCATCGGGCAAAGGGGAGGATACCCCCGCGCCTGCCCCCACCTGTCACCGGACCTGAGAGCTTTCGCGGGATTTCATCCCGCTTACCCCTTCGGTGGGACGCTGCTCATCGCACGTCCGCTTTCCAGAATGTCGCAGATTACGCCAGCGCGGTCCTTTTGCCTGAGAGATTCCGGGGGCGGCTTGCTCCTTCGGCGGCAGGGTCACTCACGCGCCCTGCACTCTCCCGCGCTGACGCCAAGGTTGCCCCTGACGACACGGCAATTGGTGCGGGAAGTGGGCGCCTGAGTCAATGGCGGCCGGTGCCGGGGGGCAGGCCTATTTCGTCACATTATACGCCAGCCCCACCGACGACAGCTGGAACCCCACCAGCACTTCAAAGCTGGCGGCGCGCAAGGCCGCCCGCACTTCCGGGTCGGCGAGCGGATCGACGGCGGCATCAAGATCGCCGGGCTTGCGCTTGCGGCTGATGCGCGCCTGAAGTTCGGGGGACAGCGACGCGATGCTGCGCGCCACATTCGCCCGCGCCCCGCCCTTGGCGACGGCGCGCGCCTGGCCATCGGCGAAATTCACCGTCACATTGGCGATTTCCTTCGACAGCAGCAGATTGCCGCCCTGGACGACACTGGCGAACACCGGCACCTTGACGCTGCGCGCGCCGGCCGTCTCGCTGCGCCGGGCGATGATGTCATAGGTCACATCGCTGGCGAAAGTCGTCGCGGTTTCGACACAGGTTTCACGGACGTTGGTCATCGCCGCGACAATATCGATATTGGCGGCATCGGCACTGGTATTTGCCTTGAAGAAGGTGATGTCACCGGCATAGGTCGGCACCGCCACCGCCGGGCAGGCCGATCGCTTGACGATCAGCGGGTTGCGCTCGCACCCGGCCAGCGCCAGGCCCGCGACAGCGAGAAGGGCAAGATTACGCAGTTTCAACACGATCAGGGAACCTTTCAGGCGGCCGCCGCCAAAGCGCGGGCACCTTAGGCAGAGCCAAGCGGCGGGGCAAGGCGGCGACGCGTGCGAAAACCACCGCAACCCCAGTGGCGTCCAACGCCATCATCCCCTATCAAGGCGTCATGAACGCTCCTGCTCTCGCCGCCAAACCCGCGCTTGCCGTCCTGGTCGCTGCCCCGCGCGGCTTTTGCGCCGGGGTGGATCGCGCCATCCACATCGTCGAACTGGCGCTGGAACGCTATGGTGCCCCCGTCTATGTCCGCCATGAAATCGTCCATAACCGCTTCGTCGTCGATACGCTGAAGGCCAAGGGCGCAATTTTCGTCGAAGAACTTGATGAAGTCCCCGATGGTGTGCCCGTTGTATTTTCGGCGCACGGCGTCCCAAAGGCGGTGCCGGCGGCAGCCGAAGCACGCGGTCTCAACTATCTCGATGCCACCTGTCCTTTGGTGTCAAAGGTCCACCGCCAGGCCGAACGGCTGGTCGAGGCCGGGCGCCACATCCTGTTCATTGGCCATGCCGGCCACCCCGAAGTCGTCGGCACCTTCGGCCAGGTGCCCGAAAACGCCATGACGCTGATCGAAACATTGGAAGACGCTAGCAACGTCACCGTCGCCGATGCCGAAAACCTGGGCTTCCTGACGCAAACGACGCTGTCGGTTGATGATACCGCCGACATGGTCGCCGAATTGCAGCGGCGCTTCCCCAGCATCATCGGCCCCAAGGGCGATGACATCTGCTACGCCACCTCCAACCGCCAGGCCGCCGTCAAGGCGATCGCGCCGCGCTGCGATCTGGTGCTGGTCATCGGCGCCACCAATTCCTCCAATTCTCAGCGGCTGCGCGAAGTCGCTGAACGTGAAGGTTCCGCCGCCTATCTCATCCAGCGCGGCAGCGATATCGACTGGCGCTGGTTCGAAGGCGTCAACACGCTGGGCCTCACCGCCGGCGCCTCGGCGCCCGAAGTGCTGGTCCAGGAAGTCATGGCCTGCCTGTCCGATCATTTCGAGGTGCAGAGCGAAAACATCACCACCGCCGTTGAACAGGTCGTCTTCAAGCTGCCGCGCTCCCTCGTCGAATAATTTCAGGCGCGGCAATGGCAGTCTATACCCAGGTGACGGCAAGCCAGCTGGCGGGCTTCCTTCAAAATTACGACATCGGCATCGCGACAAGCTGCAAGGGCATCGCCGAGGGTGTCGAAAACAGCAATTACCTGCTCGATACAACACGGGGTCGCTATATCCTCACCCTGTATGAGCGCCGCGTCGCTGCCGATGATCTGCCCTGGTTCCTGGCCCTGATGACGCATCTGGCCGACAAGGGCCTGCCAGTGCCGCGCCCGGTGACCGATCGTGATGGCACCGCGCTGCAGATGTTGAATGGCCGCCCCGCCTGCCTCATCGAATTCGTCCCCGGTATCTCGGTGGCCGAACCCAGCCCGGCGCAATGCCATGCCGTCGGCGCGGCGCTGGGCAAGCTGCACCGCGCCGCCGCCGATTTCACCGCCGTCCGCCCCAACACGCTGGGACCGGCGGATTGGCCGCCGCTCGCCGACCGCTGCGGGGCACGGCTGGCGGAAATTGATGCCAAGTTGCCGGTGCTGGTCATCGATGCGCTGGCGGCGGCGCTCGATTGGCCGGTCGGCCTGCCGGTCGGCGCCATCCATGCCGATCTCTTTCCTGACAATGTGCTGCTCCATAATGGCCAAGTCACCGGCCTCATCGATTTCTATTTCGCCTGCACCGATGTGCGTGCCTATGATTATGCCGTCACCCATGCCGCCTGGTGTTTTTCGGCGATCGGCGGCACGCATTATGCCGATCGCGCCGCCGCGCTCGCCGCTGGCTATGCCGAAAGCCATGGGCTGGATGCTGCCGAAATCGCCGCGCTGCCGCGGCTGGGCCAGGGCGCCGCGCTGCGCTTCACCCTTACCCGCGCCTATGATTGGCTCAACACGCCCGCCGATGCGCTGGTGACGCGCAAGGACCCGATGGCCTTTGCCCGCCGCATGGCCTGGTACGCCCGCGCCACCCCCGCCATGGTGCTGGGGCGTTGACCGAGACGGCGACCGAGGCGGCACGGCCCAGGGTCATCATCGCCACTGACGGCGCCTGCAAGGGCAACCCCGGCATTGGCGGCTGGGGCGCCCTGCTGCGCGCCGCCAATGGCAGCGAAAAAACCCTGCAGGGTGCCGAGGCGCACACCACCAACAACCGCATGGAATTGACCGGCGCCATCGAGGCACTCAACGCCCTCACCCGCCCCGCCGATGTCATCTTGTCGACCGACAGCGTCTATGTCCGCGACGGCATCACCAAATGGATCCACGGCTGGCAGCGCAACGGCTGGAAAACCGCCGATAAAAAGCCGGTGAAGAACGCCGACCTGTGGCAGGCGCTGCTGGCCGCGGCCGCCCGCCACAAGACCGACTGGCGATGGGTGAAAGGCCATGCCGGCGACCCCGACAATGAACGCGCCGATGCCCTGGCCAATGCGGCGATCTCGGAATTACGCGGGAAATAACGGCGACGCGACCGGGAAGGGCCGACCGCGCCGCCAACGCCACGCACACTGATACCAACAAGCGATCAGGCGACTGATGCGCGCCGGCATGATGCCCGCCCCGGCCGCCGCACCGGCGTGATGGCCATCACGGTGACAGGCATTTTTTTGCTGCCCAAACCACTGGACAATTGCGCATTTCACGGGCTTGCTGGGGCTGCCTCAACAGGATTTCGCGCCATGACCAGCCCCGCATCGCCGCCCGCATCGCCGCCCGCATCGCCGCCCGCATCGCCGATCGACCGCCGCACACTTTTGGCCGGCACCGCCACGCTTGCCGCGGTGCTCGCCGTGCCCGGCCCGGCCTTTGCTGCCAGTGGCGACACAAAGGCGATCCGCGCCGCCGCCGAAGCCGGCAAGGCCGACAGCATCAAGCGCCTGCAGGACTGGATTCGCCATCCCGGCATCGCCGCCGAAAACTGGCGGATGGACGAATCCTGCGATTACACCATGGGCTTGCTCAAGGATGCGGGTTTCCAGATGGTCACCAAAATGCCGACCGATGGCGCACCGGGTATCTTTGCGACGCTCGACGCCGGCGCCAAGCGTACGGTCGGCATCTATTTCATGTATGACGTCAAGCAGGTGAACCCGACCGAATGGGCGACCCCGCCCTTCGATGCGGTGATCAGCGAAAAACCCGGCTATGGCACCATCATCACCGGCCGCGGTGCCATCAACCAGAAGGGCCCGGAGGCGGCGTTCCTCGCCGCGCTGCATGCCTTCAAGGCGGCGGGCGAGAAACTGCCGGTCAATCTGGTGCTGGTTGCAGAGGGCGAGGAGGAGATCGCCTCGCCGCATTTCCACCAGATCGTCCAGGCCCCCGCCGTCCTCGCCGCGCTGAAAGAGTGCGAAGGCATCATCATCCCCTCGGCCTGGCAGGCGCGCAACGGCGGCGTCGAGATCAATCTGGGCGCCAAGGGGCCGCTGGAATTCCAGCTCATCGCCAGCGGTGAACGCTGGGGCCGCGGGCCGAAGGGTGACATTCATTCCTCGCTCCACGCCCAGGTCGAAAGCCCGGTCTGGCATCTGGTGCAGGCGCTGAACACGCTGGTCGCTGCCGATGGTCATACCCCGGCGATCGACGGCTGGTTCGACAATGTCCGTCCGCTCAGCCCGCGCGAAAAACAGCTTATCGCCCTCAACGCCGCCGCCAGCAGCGAGGCGGAGGCCAAGGCCGCCTATGGCGTCAAGGCGTGGATCAATGACGAACCCTGGCAAACCTCGCTGGAACGGCTGGCGTCACAACCGACGGTCAATATCCAGGGGCTGGTGGCCGGCTATACCGGCCCCGGGGGCAAGACGGTGCTGCCCGGCCGTGCCGAGGCCAAGCTGGAATGCCGCCTCGTCCCGAACCAGACCAAGGCGGAGGCCGAGGCCAAGCTGCGCGCCCATCTGGCAAAACGCGGGTTCGGCGATATCGAAGTGCGGGTGACCGGCGGTTATGATCCGACCGAAACCGCCGAAAACAGCCGCATCATCCGCGCCCAGCAGGCGGTTTATGCCCGCGCCGGGGTGACGGCGACGCTCAACCCCCGCCTCGCCGGCTCCTGGCCGGGCAGCGTCTTCACCCAGCCGCCGGTATCGCTGCCCGCCGGCCAGTTCGGCCTTGGCCATGGCGCCGGCGCCCATGCCCCCAACGAATATTTCGTCATCGACTCAACCAACCCCAAGGTGGAAGGGCTGGTCGGCAGTACGATGGGGTTTGTGGACTTTTTGTACGAGATGGCAGCGATTTCGTAGCGCCAGGCACGCACAGCGAAAGCAACCAGCCCTCCCCGTTGACCCGAAGGCGTCGCCTACGGCTGCGGGGAGGGCGTTACGAACCTACCCCTCAAATTCCAGAATCACCGCATCCACCGCCAGCGAATCCCCCGCCTTGGCGTGGACCTTGCCGATCACCCCCGGCTTTTCGGCGCGCAGGATGTTTTCCATCTTCATGGCTTCCACCGTCGCCAGCACCTGGCCGGCTTCGACCTTGTCACCGCTCGACACCGCCACCGACACCATCAGCCCCGGCATCGGGCAGAGCAGATATTTGCTCATGTCCGGCGCCACCTTGGGGATCATGAAGCGCGCCAGCGCGGCCGCACGCGGGGTCAGCACCCGCGCCCGGTGGCTGGCACCGGCGCTGGTCAATTTCAGGCCGCTGCCGGCCTTTTCCACAGCAATGCCATGCGCCGCGCCGTCAATCTCCGCCTCGAACAGCGGTGATCCCACCCGCCAATCGGTATCCAGGTCATAGTCCTCATCGCCGATCGTCACGGCAAAGCCGGTGCCATCGCCATCCACCGTCACCGGCGCTTGTTCGCCATCCAGCTCCACCACCCATTCGGTACCGAAACTCGCACCATGGCCGCCCAATTGCCCATCGATCATCTGGGCACGTTCGGCCTCGATTGCGTGGATGACGGCGGCGCCGGCGATCAGCGCGGTGCGCGTTGCCGGGGTCATCGGCGCGCCGTGGAAGCCATCGGGATATTCCTCGGCAATGAAACCCGTCGTCACGTCGGTGCCGGCCTGGAAGCGCGGATGCTGCATGATCGCCGACAGGAAATCGATATTATGGCTGATGCCGCGGATCAGATAGCGATCCAGCGCCGCCGCCTGCGCCGCAATCGCCCCGGCGCGGGTTGGCGCATGGGTGATCAGCTTGGCGATCATCGGATCATAGAACATCGAGATTTCGGCGCCTTCGACCACGCCGGTATCGATGCGCACCAGCCGGTCGCCGCTCAGCCCCGCCGCCGGCGGCTGGCAAACGGACAGCCGGCCGATCGACGGCAGGAAACCGCGATACGGGTCTTCGGCATAAACCCGCGTTTCAATCGCCCAGCCATCAAGCGTCACCTGATCCTGGGTGAACGGCAGTGCCTCGCCGGCGGCGACGCGGATCATCAGTTCAACCAGGTCAAGGCCCGTGATGCATTCGGTCACCGGGTGTTCAACCTGCAACCGCGTGTTCATTTCGAGGAAATAGAAACTGCGGTCGGCCCCGGCGATGAACTCCACCGTGCCGGCGCTGGTGTAACCGACGTTGCGGGCCAGGGCGACGGCCTGCTCGCCCATCGCCTTGCGCATCTCCGGCGTCACGAACGGCGACGGTGCTTCCTCCACCACCTTCTGGTGGCGCCGCTGGATCGAACAATCACGCTCGTTCAAATAAATGATGTTGCCGTGCGAATCGCCGATCAGCTGGATTTCGATATGCCGCGGCTGTTCGACGAACTTTTCGATGAACACCCGGTCATCGCCAAAGCTGGCCAGCGCCTCGCGCTTGACGCTTTCAAAGCCTTCACGGACATCGGCGTCGCTCCACGCCAGCCGCATGCCCTTGCCGCCGCCGCCGGCCGATGCCTTCATCATCACCGGATAACCGATGCCAGCGGCGATCTCCACGGCATGATCGGTGCCGTCGATCTCCCCGACAAAGCCCGGCACCACCGAAACCCCGGCGGCCTTGGCGCGGCGCTTCGATTCGATCTTGTCACCCATCGCGGCGATCGCCGGCGCCGGCGGCCCGATGAAGGCGATCCCGGCGGCGGTGAGCGCTTCGACGAACGAGGCGCGTTCGGACAGGAAGCCATAGCCCGGATGAACCGCCTCGGCCCCCGTCGCCTTGCACGCGGCAATGATCAGATCGGCCCTCAAATAGCTTTCCGCCGCCGGCGCCGGCCCTAGCCGGACCGCCTCATCGGC
>JANYCM010000016.1 GCA_025360285.1 Sphingomonadales bacterium | reverse complement strand
CCATTTTTGCGGCAAGCCTTCGCAGGCCAGCTTCCCCTATTGCACCGAACATTGCCTGATCGCCTATCAGGCGCAGCTGCCAAGGCGTGACCGCAACCACCGCCCGCCGCCGCAAATGCCGGGCATGCCGCGCCGCTAGGTCACCACCGGCCGGTCGATCGGCACCGCCAGCAGCAGCGCCGGGCCGCCGTGCGCCGCCCAGGCGTGGTTGGTGCCGCGCTGAATGACCACCTGCCCCGGCTTCACCCGCGTCTCGCCGCACTCCAGCACCAGCGAGACATCGCCCTGCAACACACAGATCACATCGATCGAATGGGTTTCGTGCATCGCCGGATGCCGCGTCTGGTCAATGATGTGCCGCGCCCCGTCAAAGCCGGCGAACACATCGCGCACCACCGCATCCAATTGCGGCTTGGGCACGCCTTCGGGCAACGGCGACACGACGAACCAGCGCACCTGCACATTCCCCGGCCGCGGCCCCAGCACGGCCCGCGCCGTCCCGAGGTCGCCATGGTCACGCGGATCGAGCGGCACGCTTGTCGAATCCTCCCAGATTTCGAAAAGCCCGCCAAGATCGGGGTCGCCGCTGAACGCCGAAGGCCCGCCATCGATGATGATCACCGATTGGCCGCTCGCGTCATCGCCTGTGATGATGCGGCGCATGGCTGTTTTGAACGCGGTCATGGATGTCCCTCCTTCTCCCGCCCCCTTGCGGGAAGGGAGTCTATATCCGCTCTTTCACATACCGCCCCGGCGCGTCCTCGATCGCCTTGTATTTCCCCGTCCCCGGCACCCGCGGCTTCACCTGAGCGCCGGAACGCGGTGCCAGCCAGCTGATCCAATCCGGCCACCAACTGCCCTTGGTCTCGACAGCCCCCGCCACAAACTCGTCGAACCGTTCCGGCAGGACGTCGCTCGTCCAATATTGGTATTTGTGCTGCGATGGCGGGTTGACGACGCCGGCGATATGCCCGGACCCGGCCAGCACGAAGCGCTTTTCGCCGGTGAAATAGCTGGTCAGCTTGTACGCCGATCGCGCTGGGGCGATATGATCTTCCTTGCCGCCCTGGATATAGCTGGGGGTGGCGACCGTCGTCAGGTCGATGGGCACGCCGAGCACGGTGATGCCGCCGGGCTTCACCAGCAGATTGTCGCGGTAGATGTCCTCCAGATACGACCGGTGCCACAACGCCGGCACATTGGTCGCGTCGCTGTTCCAATAGAGCAGGTCGAAGGGAAAATAATCCTTCCCCATCAGATAGTTGTTGACGACATAGTTCCAGATCAGATCATTCGATCGCAGCATGTTGAACGTCATCGCCATGTTGCGGCCATCCAGCCAGGGCTTGTCGGCTGTCAGCCGCGCCACCGCTTCAAGCCCGGCCTCATCGACGAACACCGAAAGCTCGCCGCATTCGCTCATGTCGACCTGCGCCGTGAAGAAGGTGGCGCTTGCCACCTTGGCCGCCTGCCCGCGCGCCGCAAGAACAGCCAGCGTCGCCGCCAGCGTCGTGCCGGCCACGCAATAGCCGATGACATGGGCGGATTTGACCTTGCAGATGTCCAGCACCGTATCGAGCGCCGTCAGCTGCCCTTCGCCGACATAGCTGTCCAGCGTCACATCGGCGAGGCTGGCATCGGCATTCTTCCAGCTCGTGACGAACACCGTCAGCCCCTGTTCGACCGCCCAGCGGATGAAGCTTTTTTCGGCCGTCAGATCGAGGATGTAGAATTTGTTGATCCATGGCGGGAAGATCAGCAGCGGGGTAGCGAACACCGTTTCAGTGGTCGGGCTGTACTGGATCAACTGGAACAGCCGGTTTTCAAACACCACTTTGCCCGGCGTGATGGCGACGTTGCGGCCCACTTCAAAGGCGTTTTCGTCGGTCATCTTCATCCGGCCTGCCTGCAAGTCACCCAGCAGATGTTCCAGGCCCTTCAGCAAATTGCTGCCCCCGGTTTCGACGGTCTTTTTCAGCACTTCGGGGTTGGTGAGCGCGAAATTCGAAGGCGACATGGCATCGACGAATTGTTTGACCAGAAATTGCGCCTTGGCCTTTTCGTGCGGCGCCAGGCCTTCGATGCCGCTGCTCGCCTCCATGACATATTGCGAAGCGAGCAGATAGGATTGCCGCATGAAATCAAAGGCCGGCGCCTGTTGCCAGGCCTCGCCGGAAAAGCGCTTGTCCTTCACCGCCGCCACCGGCGATGCCGTGGCGCCGGGCGTCAGGAAGGACTGCCACAGCGCCATCGCATCGGTCATGTAGCGGGTTTGCAGGTCGAACAACCGCTGCGGATCGGCCAGCGCCGCCGCGGTGGCGCGCTGCCAGGTCGCCATGATACCCATCGGATCGGAGGGCGGCAGCATGTCGGGCTCCTTTGCCCAGAATTCCATCATCAACTGCTGGCCGCGCCCGGCCAGTTCCGTCCATTTCTGAAAGGCTTCGATCGGCTGCACTGCCGCCGGCTCATCGGCCATCGCTCATACTCCCCAAAACTTGCGCGGCATGATGGACCCGAAGCCGGGTGCGGCCAAGCCCTTTGCGGCGGCGATGGTGTCGATCGGTGGGCAATTTCGACTCTTTCAGTCGGCCGCATTCGGGATTATGGCTTTGAGTGACCGGTATGATACGCCGGCGCCAAGCGGGAGAATCTTCATGATCAAGCCGATGCTGTTCCTGACCGCCGCCCTGTTCGCCGCGCCCGTCCTCGCCCAGGCGGCGCCCGCCGCCCTGCCGCCGTGCAGCGCCACGGTGAAGGACGCCTGCCAGCAGACCAAGGGCCAGGAAGCCCGCGCCATGAGCGGTGCGCAGGCCGATGCCCGTGACGCCAAGTCCGGCGCCTGGACGCCCAACGCCGGCATGTCCGACAAGGATGCACCGGCACCGATGAAGAAAAAGGCCCATCACAAGGCCGCAAAGAAAACGGTGACGACGACCACGACAACGGACGCCGCACCGAAGTAAAGCATCAGCACCGTTTCGGTTCGCATGGCGGGCGGGGGCGGTGCCCCCGCCCGTTTTGTTGTATAATGCTGCCTGCCCGGTTATCCGCGTTCAAGCCTTCCGAAAGCCCCTGACGATGTCCGAAGAATTCTACCGCATCAAGCGCCTGCCGCCCTATGTCATCGCCGAAGTCAATGCGATGCGGGCGGCCGCGCGCGCGCGGGGGGATGACATCATCGATCTCGGCATGGGCAACCCCGATCTGCCGCCGCCGCCGCACGTGATTGCCAAACTGTGCGAAGTCGCCGCCAAGCCCGATGCCCATGGCTATTCGGCCTCCAAGGGCATCCCCGGCCTGCGCAAGGCCCAGGCCGGCTATTACGCCCGGCGCTTCGGCGTCGATGTCGATCCCGACAGCGAAGTCGTGGTGACCCTGGGTTCCAAGGAAGGCCTCGCCAACCTGGCCCAGGCGATCACCGCCCCCGGCGACGTGGTGCTGGCACCGAACCCCAGCTACCCCATCCACACCTTCGGCTTCATCATCGCCGGCGCCACGATCCGCAGCGTGCCGACGACGCCCGACGAACGCTATTTCGAAGCGCTGGAACGCGCCATGAAGTTCACCGTGCCCAAGCCTTCGGTGCTGGTGATGGGCTATCCGTCGAACCCCACTGCCGAAACCGTAGATCTGGCGTTTTATGAACGCGTCGTCGCCTTTGCCAAGAAGCACCAGATCTGGGTGCTGTCGGACCTGGCGTACTCCGAAATCTATTTCGACGGCCAGCCGACGCCGTCGATCCTGCAAGTGCCGGGCGCCAAGGATGTCGCGATCGAATTTACCTCGATGAGCAAAACCTATTCGATGGCGGGCTGGCGGATCGGTTTCGCCGTCGGCAACAAGACGCTGATCGGCGCGCTGACGCGGGTCAAATCCTATCTCGATTATGGCGCCTTCACGCCGATCCAGGCGGCGGCGGTGGCGGCGATCAACGGCCCGCAGGATATCGTCGAAACCAACCGGCTGCTCTATCATCGCCGCCGCGACGTGCTGGTCGAAAGCTTCGGCCGTGCGGGCTGGGACATTCCGCCGCCGCGCGCCAGCATGTTCTGCTGGGCCCCCCTGCCCCCGGCGCTGAACCATCTCGGTAGCCTGGAATTTTCCAAGCAGCTGCTCACCCATGCCGGCGTCGCGGTGGCGCCGGGGGTTGGCTATGGCGAAGACGGTGAAGGCTTTGTCCGCATCGCCATGGTCGAAAATGAACAACGGCTGCGCCAGGCGGCACGGAACGTGCGCAAATATCTGGCCTCGATGGGCGTCAACACCCCGGCGCGGGCGGGGTGACGGTTCGCCTTACGTCAGTGCAGACGGTGAACCGCTCCTAAACCCCGATGCGCGGCGCCCCCATGAAGTCGCGCTTGCCGATCTTGACGCCCTTGTGGCGCAGGATGTCGTAGAATGTCGTGGCATGGAAATAATAGTTCGGCTGGCTGAACGACAGCAGGAAATTTTCCGCCGTGAACGGCATTTCCATGGTGCCGAGCATGAATGTCACCGGCTTGCCCATATAGCTGTCGAGCTCCGCTGGATCGAGCCCCGCCAGGTCCGCCCCCGCCGCGGCAACCATGGCCTTCAGCGTGGCAAAGCTTTGTTCGCCATGCGGCCGGTCCGGCGAGAATTTGCCGGCCCGCACCCCGGCAATGGCGCCGGCGGTATGATGCGCCACGGAAAACACCTGGAACGGCACCGCCGCCATGTCGGGCGCCAGTTGCGCGGCGATCATGTCGGCCGGATCGACACCATGTTCGGCACAATGCACTTCCGCCTTGGCGATCAGCGCCTCACACGCCGCGACGATCTGGCGGGCCGAGGGGACAAAGGCATCGTGAAGTGACAGCGGCATGGCAGGGCTCCCCAGAAAGTTATCGTTACAGCCCGCCAATGGCAGACAATCAGTGCTGCGTCGCCGGCATATGCACCACCAGCCCATCCAGGTCGGCACTGGCCATGATCTGGCACGCCAACCGGCTGTTGGCCTGCAAGCCCTCCGCCAGGTCAAGCATTTCGGCTTCCAGTTCCGATTTGCTGCCGGTCTTCGCCTCCCAGCCTTCGGCGATATAGACATGGCAGGTGGCGCAGGCGGCATTGCCGCCGCAATCGCCATCGATGCCCGGCACGCCATTCTGCAAGGCGCCTTCCATCAGCGATACGCCATCGGCCACCGCGACCGGGTGCTGCGTGCCGTTGAATTCGACATAAGTGATCGTTGCCATTGCTGGTCCTGCAAATCTGGATTGCGAAAAAATCAGGCCGGGATGCGGACCATCAGTGACTTGTAACCCTTGACGAACGCCGAAGGCACCCGCTCCGGCTCGGCAACAACCTCGATATTGTCGAAGCGCTTGAGGATTTCCTCCCACAGAATCTTCAATTGCAGCTCGGCCAAGCGGTTGCCGACGCAACGGTGAATGCCGAAACCAAAGGCCATGTGCTGGCGGGCGCGCGGCCGATCGATGATGAAGGCATCGGGGTTTTCGATCGCCCGTTCATCCCGGTTGCCCGAGACATACCACATGATCACCTTATCGCCCTTGGCGATATGCTGGCCACCCAGGATCGTGTCCTCCAGCGCGGTGCGGCGCATATGCGCCAGCGGCGTCTGGTAACGGATGATCTCGCTTACCATCGGTTCGATCAGGCCATGGTTGGCGCGCAGCTTGGCATATTCCGCCGGGTTCTTGCTGAGGAAATACAGGCCGCCGGTGATCGAATTGCGCGTCGTGTCGTTGCCGCCGACAATCAGCAGCACCAGGTTGCCCATGAATTCCATCGGCGGCATGTCGCGCGTCGCCGGGTTATGGGCGAGCATCGAAATCAGATCGCCCTTGGGTTCGGGATCATTTACCCGCGCGTTCCACAGTCCCATGAATTCCTGCAACATGCCGAGCAGCACGCCCTGGCGTTCTTCCTTCTGCAGGTTGCCCGGCACTTCCGGGTCGGCCGTCGCAATGTCGGACCAATAGGTCAGCTTGCGGCGATGCTCCTGGGGGAAATCGAACAGCGTCGCCAGCATCCGGCTGGTCAGTTCGATCGACACACGATCGACCCAGTCAAACACTTCGCCGCGCGGCAGGCCATCGAGCACTTCCTGGGTGCGGCTGCGGATCAGGCCTTCGAAATCGGCGAGATTCTGCCCCGATACGATCGGGTTGACGGCCTTCCTCTGCACATCATGCTTGGGCTGATCCATGGCGATGAACATCGGCATGATGAAATCCTGGTCCATGTCGAACAGCGTGATGCCGCCGAGATGGGCGTCGGACGAAAACACCGCATGGTTGGTATCCACCGCCATGATGTCGGCCCAGCGGGTGACCGACCAGTAACCGCGATGGCGGTTGCTGTTGTGATGGGTGAAATGAATGGGCGCTTCATCGCGCAAGCGCTTGAAATAATTCCAGTGGCTATCGGTTTCCCAATAGATCGGATCAGCGATATCGACTTCATCGAGCGGCGCCTTGGCCAGATAGCTGCTCAGCGAGGCGGCGCTGAAATCCATGAGATCGGGGCGATGGCGCGGCGGCAACGGCCAGACCAGCTCAAAATCCTCACGCGGCACGGTATGCGTGATCGGCGTTTCGGCGCTCAGGCTCGGCTGCGTTGCCATTCATCGTCTCCCATCAAGCGGCCGCGCTTCGCGCACGACTCGACTCCATCCCCACGATCGCGTTGTTACACTACGCGTAATTCAAGTGCCACTCATATTTTGGCGGTGGCGGGACTTTGGCGGTTGGGCTGGAAAAGCCAGGACGCTGGCTCATAGCGCCGCGGGGCTGCTT
>JANYCM010000404.1 GCA_025360285.1 Sphingomonadales bacterium | reverse complement strand
GCCTTGCAAGCCACCAGCAATTCCTTAACCGCATCCACCGACACCGTGAAGTTCGCCTGCCCTTCAGCGGTCAATTCGATCTCGACCACCTTCTCCACCCCGCCCGCACCGATCACGCACGGCACGCCGACATACAGGTCGTTAACCCCATATTGCCCGGTCAAATTCACCGCGCACGGGATGACGCGCTTCTGGTCGTAGAGATAGGCCTCGGCCATGGCGATGCCGCTCGTCGCCGGCGCATAAAAGGCGCTGCCGGTCTTCAGCAGCCCGACGATCTCACCGCCGCCCGAGCGGGTGCGCTGCACGATCGCGTCGATGCGCTCCTTGGTCGTCCAGCCCATCTTGATCAGGTCGGGGATCGGGATGCCGGCGACGGTCGAATATTCGACGACAGGCACCATCGTGTCGCCATGGCCGCCGAGCACGAACGCTGTCACGTCCTTGACCGAAACCTTGAACTCGTCGGCGAGGAAATGCCGGAAGCGGGCGCTGTCCAGCACGCCGGCCATGCCGACGACCATGTGGTGCGGCAGACCCGAAAACTCGCGCAGCGCCCAGACCATCGCGTCGAGGGGATTGGTGATGCAGATGACGAACGCCCCCGGCGCATTGGCCTTGATGCCTTCGCCCACCGCCTTCATCACCTTCAGATTGATGCCGAGCAGATCGTCGCGGCTCATCCCCGGCTTGCGGGCGATCCCGGCCGTCACGATGATGACATCGGCGCCGGCGATATCGGCGTAATCGTTGGTGCCCTTCAGATTGACGTCAAAGCCTTCGACCGGGCCGCATTGCGACAGATCGAGCGCCTTGCCCTGCGGCACGCCTTCCACCACGTCAAACAGCACGACATCGCCGAGCGCCTTGGCCGCCGCCAGATGCGCCAGCGTGCCGCCGATGTTGCCAGCGCCGATCAGCGCAATTTTATTGCGAGCCATGGGGAGTTCCGTCCTTGTTGAGTCGTGCGAATGCCGAGGTTCGGATAGTCCGGATGCGGGGGGTGCGCAACCGCTCAGCCATGCCCCAGCGCCAGGTAATCCGCCGACTGCATCTCCATCAGCCGCGATACCGTCCGTTCAAATTCAAAGGCGCCATCGCCGGCCGGATACAGCGCCGGCGGTGCCGCATCGGCCGCGGCGATCAATTTGACCTTATATTCGTACAGCGCATCGATCAGCGTGACGAAGCGCGCCGCCTCGTTGCGGTTTTCCGGGCCCATGACGGGAATCCCGACAAGGAACACGGTGTGGAAATGCCGGGCGATCGCCAGATAATCCGCCGCCCCCAGCGGTTGCCGGCACAGGCGCGCAAAGGAAAACACCGCGACACCCTTCAATGATTTCGGCACATACAGGGTGCGGCCACCGGGCACCGCCAGGGTTTCGGTCGGCACTTTCGCCCGGTCCTCCACCGGATAATCGGTCATGCGGAAAAACGTCTCGGACATCGCCGCGGTCGCCGCCGGGCCGTTGGGCACATGCCAGGTCGCAGCGCCGGCCAGCCGTTCAAGGCGATAATCGACCGGGCCATCCAAAGTGATGACATCGGTATTGGCCTTGATCAACGCGATGAAGGGCAGGAACAGCTGGCGGTTGAGCCCGTCCTTGTACAGGTCATCCGGCGCGCGGTTGCTCGTCGTCACAACCGTCACGCCCCGGGCCAGCAGCGCAGTGAACAGCCGCGAGACGATGGCGGCATCGGCGATATCCTTGACCTGCATTTCATCGAACGCCAGCAAGCGCGCGCTGGTGGCGACGCCCTGCGCCACCGCCGGAATCGGATCAGCGCCGCCGCGCTGGCGTTCGGCATGCAGGAGTCCATGAATTTCCAGCATGAATTCATGGAAATGCACCCGGCGCTTCGGGCTTACGTCCACATGGCTGAAAAACAGGTCCATCAGCATGGATTTGCCGCGGCCGACCCCGCCCCAGATATACAGCCCGCGCGGGGCGGGCGGCGGCGGTGCGCCGCGCAGCCGGGCGAACAGGCCGGGCGCGGGCGGCGGGGTTT
>JANYCM010000403.1 GCA_025360285.1 Sphingomonadales bacterium | reverse complement strand
GGGCTGGCCCGCCGCCGCGCCACGATCACGAAATCGAGCTGCGCGTCGAGGCGAACAGGCCCCACAGCTCGGCAATGTCCTTCATGCCATTCTTGTCGCTGACGCTGGCAAAGCTGCTGCGCGCCAGCCCGGCATTGCCGGCCTTCATCGCGGCTATACCCTTGAAAACCTTGGCCTGGTCGACATCGGTGCCATTGGCCTTGATTGCTGAATCATAGGCGGCAATCGCCTGCGGGTATTGGCCAAGCCCCAGATAGGCGTTGCCCCCGCGCAGCGCCGTCGCCGGCACCGCCGCCAGCTTGGGGGCCTCCGCCGCCGCCTTGGCGCTCATCATCGTCGCCGCCTGCGCCAGCTTCTGGCCCATGGCATCGCTGCTGCCGCCGGCCTTGCTCAACGCCGTTGCTGCGGTGCCGGCCTGGTTGGCGACCAGCGCCAGCTTGGCAAATTCCTGAAAATCCTCGGTGCGGTCGATCGTGCTCGTCGCCATCATCAGGTGATACAGCGCCAGCTTTGCTTCCGGCCGCATGTCATTCTGGCGGAAATTGACCAGCAGGGTCTTCCAGCGCGCCGGTGAGCCATCAACCCGCACCAGCTTCTCGGTGGTGGCAAGATAGCCCTTCTTGTCGCCGGATTTATATTGCGCGCCAGCCAGGTTTTCCAGATAGACCGCCTTGGGGCCATTTGTCTTGATGAGCGCCTGATAGGCGGCCACGGCTTCGGCGGGGCGGCCCTTGCGGGTGGCGGCCTGGGCGATCAGGATCTGCATGTCTTCGCCGCCGGCCTGCTTGGCCAGCGCCACCGCCTTGTCATACTGGCCGGCCTGGTAATAGAGCGGCGCCAGCTGGCGCGGGCTGGCGCCGGTGCCTTCCAGCGCGGCGGCGGCATCGGCATAACGCCCGGCGCGGGTGAAGACATAGCCGGCCATCTGGGCCGATTTGGCCTTTTCCTCGGCGGTTGAAGCGGCGGACCGCGCCGCGTTGACCGCGGCAATGGCAGCAGCATTGTTACCCGATTTCGCGGCGGCGGCTGCCTGGTTGAGCGCCTTGCCGACAGCGGAGGATACAGCGGCACTGGCCGGCAGCGCGGGCAGGGCGGCGATCAGGGCGATGACAGCGAAGCGGGCGGTGCGGTGCATGAAGATCCTCATGGTGAATGGGGTGGTGAATATCCGGCAGGCGCCCCCTGGGCCTGCGCTTGCTCTACACTTATCGAAATGCCGCAGCGGTGCAACGCTCTTGTATACGCGGCCGTTCCGCCGCTGGATGTTGCACGCGGCGCGCCAAGCGCCTAATCGCCGCGCTTTCGGGTCAAGCAGCATTCCAACAAGCAACAGTTCAACAATCGGGGGGGCCTGGTCATTCGCGCTTTCATCTTTCCGGGGCAGGGCAGCCAATCCGTCGGCATGGGCCGCGGCCTGGCCGAGGCCAGCCCCGCCGCCCGCGCCGTCTTTGAAGAAGTCGATGAGGCGCTGGGCGAGCATCTGTCGCGCCTGATGTGGAACGGCCCGGAGGACGAGCTGACCCTCACCCGCAACGCCCAGCCGGCGATCATGGCGGTATCGATCGCCGCCCTGCGCGTGCTGGAAGCCGAAGGCGGTATCCGCCTGGCCGACAAGGCGGCGTTCGTCGCCGGCCACAGCCTGGGCGAATATACCGCCCTCGCCGCCGCCGGATCATTGGGCCTTGCTGCCACCGCCCGCCTGCTGCGGCTGCGCGGTGAAGCCATGCAGGCCGCCGTGCCGTTCGGCGAAGGCGCCATGGCGGCGCTGCTGGGCATGGGCTTTGAAGCGGTGCAGGCGGTCGCCGAAGAGGCGGCGCAGGGCCAGGTCTGTGCCGCCGCCAATGACAATGCGCCGGGCCAGGTGGTCGTCTCGGGCCATGTCGATGCGGTTGCCCGTGCCATGGCGCTGGCCCGCACCCGCGGCGCGCGGCATTCGGTGCTGCTGCCGGTGTCGGCGCCCTTTCATTGCGCGCTGATGCAACCGGCCGCCGATGCCATGGCGATTGCGCTGGAAAGCGCCGCTTTGCGCGCGCCCTTCGTGCCGCTCGTCGCCAATGTCACGGCGGCGCCGGTCAATGATCCGGCGGACATCCGCCGGCTGCTCGTCGACCAGGTTACTGGCACGGTGCGCTGGCGCGAATCGGTGCTGGCGATGGCGGCGCTCGGCGTCACCGGCTTTGTCGAACTCGGCGGCAAGGTGCTGGGGCCGATGGTCCGCCGCATCACCCCCGATGCGACGATGCAGAGCGCCGGCGACATGGCGGGTGTCGAAGCATTGGCGAAGGATTTGTAATTCCCTCTCCCGATTGCGGGAGAGGTGAGAGACGCGCTTGCGCGGCCCGGGTGAGGGTGTTTTTCTTGCTTTGCGGTTCGGGCACAGCCTCACCCGCCGCGCTGGGGCGCGATTCGCCTCTCCCGCAAGCGGGAGAGGGTTAAGAAGAAAGGACCATTATGTTCGATCTTACCGGCATGACAGCGCTGGTCACCGGCGCCAGCGGCGGCATCGGCAGCGCCGTGGCAAAGGCGCTCGCCGCCCAGGGCGCACGCGTCGCCCTGTCGGGTACCCGCGCCGAGGCACTGGCAGCAGTGCAGGCCGATATCGGCGGCGACAGCCTCATCCTGCCGTGCAACCTGTCCGATGCCGCCGCGGTTGACGCGCTCGTGCCCGAAGCTCTGGCAGCGTTCGGTGGCCGGCTCGACATCCTTGTCAACAACGCCGGCGTCACCCGTGACAATCTTGCCGTCCGCATGAAGGACGAGGAATGGGATACGGTCCTCCGCGTTAACCTTGAAGCCGCCTTCCGCCTCGCCCGCGCGGCGCTGAAGCCGATGATGATGAAGCAGCGCTTCGGCCGCATCATATCCGTAACATCTGTCGTCGGCGTCACCGGCAACCCCGGCCAGGCCAATTATGCCGCCTCCAAGGCCGGTCTCATCGGCATGTCCAAGGCATTGGCGCAGGAAGTCGCGTCGCGCGGCGTTACCGTCAACTGCATCGCGCCGGGCTTCATCACCTCGCCGATGACCGATGCGCTGCCGGAGGCGCAGAAGACGGCGCTGACCGGCCGCATCCCTGCCGCACGATTGGGCGATGGCGCCGATATTGCTGCCGGCGTCGTCTATCTGGCCAGCCGCGAAGCCGGCTATGTCACCGGCCAAACCCTGCATGTCAACGGCGGGATGGCGATGATATAGGATCGGGAGACAGCACCGGTTCCCGCGCTCTGCTCTTGTCACGCCCGGCGCTGCCCGCTATCGCCAAAGGCCAGTCATTTACCAAAACCGATCGAAAGAGGATTCCCATGAGCGACGTCGCCGACCGCGTGAAAAAGATCGTCGTCGAACATCTCGGCGTCGAAGCCGACAAGGTGACCGACGATGCCAGCTTCATCGATGATCTGGGTGCCGACAGCCTTGATACCGTTGAACTTGTCATGGCCTTCGAGGAAGAATTCGGCGTCGAGATCCCCGATGATGCCGCTGAAAAGATCCTCACCGTCAAGGACGCGATCAGTTTCATCGGTGCCAACCAAAAGGCGTGATCGCCGCGTGCGGCGGCTGCCTCCGGTGCCGGCCGCGCCGTCATTTGATTCGAAACGGCCCGACCGGCGGCAAGCCGGCGGCCCGGCCCGGCGGCCTTTCGCGATAATCGCGGGGGGCCGTTCGGCTTTTGTGATTATGGGGAAGGATAGCTGCCAATGCGGCGCGTCGTCATAACCGGCCTCGGCATGGTCACCCCGTTGGGGTCGAACGTCGAAACTGTCTGGGCCAATATTCTGGCATCGAAATCCGGCGCGCGCACCATCACGCGCTTTGATGCGACGGATTATGTCTGCCGCATCGCCTGCGAAGTGCTGCGCGGCGACGGGTCGGGCGACACGTTCAATGCCGACACCCGCGTTGACTACAAGGTGCAGCGCCAGGTCGATCCGTTCATCACCTATGGCATCGATGCCGCCGGCCAGGCGCTGGAAGACGCCGGCCTGATGGACATGAGCGAGGAACAGCGTTTTCGCGCCGGTTGTTCGATCGGCAGCGGCATCGGCGGCCTGCCAGGGATCGAGGAAGAATCGGTCGTGCTCTACACCAAGGGTCCGCGCCGGGTCAGCCCGCACTTCGTTCATGGCCGGCTGATCAACCTTATTTCGGGCCAGGTCAGCATCAAATACGGCCTCATGGGCCCCAACCATGCCGTCGTCACCGCCTGTTCGACGGGCGCCCATGCCATCGGCGATGCCGCCCGCATGATTGCGCTCGATGATGCCGATGTCATGCTGGCCGGCGGTGCCGAAGCGGCGATCTGCCCGCTCGGCATCGCGGGTTTTTCCCAGGCCAAGGCCCTGTCCACCCATTTCAATGATGAACCGACCCGCGCCAGCCGGCCGTGGGACAAGGACCGTGATGGTTTTGTCATGGGCGAAGGCGCCGGGGTCGTCTGCCTGGAAGAATATGAGCACGCCAAGGCGCGCGGTGCCAAAATCTATGGCGAAGTCATCGGTTATGGCCTGACCGGCGATGCCTGGCATGTCACCTCGCCGCACCCCGAAGGCTCTGGCGCCTATCGCTCGATGCAGATGGCACTTAAACGGGCGGGGCTGGCGGCGTCCGATATCGATTATGTCAACGCCCATGGCACCTCGACCCCGGTCGGCGACGAACTGGAACTGGGCGCGGTGCGCCGGGTGTTCGGCAGCGCCATCGATACCGTCTCGATCTCCTCGACCAAA
>JANYCM010000207.1 GCA_025360285.1 Sphingomonadales bacterium | reverse complement strand
CGCCGGTTTCGCGGCGGCCATCCTTTTCGGCGACGATCTGGACATTCAATCGCACCAGCGGCCGCACATCGCGCACCCGCTGGCCATCGGCGCGGATGATCTCGACAACGCTCCATGATCCGATCAGGCTCGCCGACACCTGCACGACGCGCGGATCGCGGGCGCGCGCCGCCGCATCGATGGTCTGCATCAATGCCACCTTGTCGGCAAAGCTGATGCCGTCCAGCGGGTTGGCGTCGGTATAGCGCCGGGCATTGGTGCGCTGCGGCGCCAGCGCCATCGTCCCGCCATGGCCGTCGCGGACAACGCGGATGGTATCGGCAGCGCGGCGGATGGCCTCGTCGCTCAATTCATTGGCATGGGCAAAGGCGGTCATTTCGCCGGCGACGCCGCGCAGGCCGAAGCCCTTTTGCGTATCGAAGGTCGCCGCCTTCAACCGGCCATCATCAAAGCTGAAACTCTCGGAAACGGCATATTGCAGGTAAAGCTCGCCATCGTCGCAGCCGTTCAGCGCGTCCGCCACCAGCCGCTCGGTGCGGCCAGGGTCAAGCCCGGTATCGGTGTAGAAGATGGTCGCGGGATCGAGATGGGTCATGCCGCCAGATATAGGGCCTCGCGCCGGGTCCGCAACGCGGCTTTGCATTCCGGTCCTCGCTTTTCCCGTCATCCCATCAGACGCTGGGATGACGGGATAGGGGATATGGTGCTTGAGCGGGCATCACCACGCCCCCGCGCCACAAATTCAAAACCCGCAGGTCAGCACCCAGGTCTTTCCCGGCCGGTCGAATTCGATCCGCGAACATTGCCCCAGCACGTCGCGGCCGATCAGTATCCACGGGTCGCGGCCCTTCTTGCGGCTGGCGGTCACCGTGACGGCATCGGCATCGTCATCGGCGGTGCTCGTCCCGGCGCGCGCCTTGGCGTCCAATTGCTTGGCCTGCGCCTCGGTAATCCGCACCGCGGGCCGCACCAGCGGCAGACCCAGCAGCTGCGCGCCCGGCGCCGGCACCAGCCGCTCGAACGGCAGGGCGACGCCGGGGAAGGGCACCCAGAACCCCACTTCGCCCGCCCGCTTGACCAGCCCGGCCTTGGCCAGCGCCGCAGCAGCGCGGGCGTTCATCACCGTATCGGGCGAATTCAGTTCCAGCGACACGGTGATATTTTCATCCCCCACCCGCATTTTCATCATCACCGATCCCTTGTCGGGCCGGGTCAGCGTGTGGACGCGGCTTCCCGCCGGCACCGGCCCCAGCACCAGGCCCAGCCGATCGACCTTCAGCCCGGTGACCGACAGCACGCCATCGCCATCCTCGGCAATCGGCTTGTCCACCCAGATGGCGGGGACGGTCGATTTCGGCAGGCCGCGCGGCGCGATATCATAGAGATTGCCGCGGAACGTCGCCTCGCCGCCGGGGATCAGCGCGCTTTTGAAGGTGCGCTTGCCGATCAGCGGAAACGCCTTCAGCCCGGCGCGGGCCGCCGGCGCCGCGTTGAGCACCAGCGCGCCATCATAGCTCAGCGCCAGCCGCACATCGACATCGGCATTCTTGATGCGCAGCGGCAGATGCGGCTGCCCGCCCGGCGCCACGGCGATATCGAGCGCCACCGGCGGTGCCGCGGCCAGCGCGACCGGCGGCGCCAGCCCGATCAGCAGCGCGGCAAAAACCGCCCTCATCGCCAGAACCATTCTCATCGCCAAATCTGCCTTCATCGCCTGTCGGCCGCGCTGCCGGCGAGCACAAAGCGCCGGTCGCAATAGCCGCAATCGGCAAAGCCCGAAGGGCCGATCTGCAACCAGACGCGCGGATGGCCGTCTCCCCCTGCGTCATCGCCGTCGCAGAACACGCGGGCGGCATTGGTGACCAGGGTTTCGGGCGGTGGGATGGTGTCCATGGCCATTTCCTACCAAGGCTGACCAGCCAAGTCACGTCGGTGCTCCTGCGGGCAGGGCAGTTGACGCCCGCCCGGCCGGTCGATCATGGTCACCGTCATGAGCAACCTGTCACAGGCCGTCAGCAGCGCTGATTACCGCGCCATGGCGAAACGCCGGTTACCGGCCATCCTGTTCGATTATGTCGATGGCGGCGCCTATCGCGAAACCACGCTGCAGCGCAACGCCAGCGACTTTGACGACATATTGTTGCAGCAACGCGTCATGCGCGACATGTCGGTCATCGAAACCGCGATCGACCTGTTCGGCGCGTCGCTTGCCTTGCCGGTCATCCTGGCGCCGGTCGGCTTTGCCGGCATGCTGGCGCGGCGCGGCGAAGTCCAGGCGGCGCGGGCGGCGGCGGCGGCCGGCATTCCGTTCTGCCTGTCCACCGTCGGTGTCTGCACCGC
Organism: Sphingomonadales bacterium; assembly: GCA_025360285.1. Classification (GTDB taxonomy): domain Bacteria; phylum Pseudomonadota; class Alphaproteobacteria; order Sphingomonadales; family Sphingomonadaceae; genus Sandarakinorhabdus. Next base: position 8,801 of record JANYCM010000207.1, on the reverse strand, counting down.
CGCCGAAGTCCGCCGTGATGCCGGGGTGCCGCCCTGGTTCCAGCTGTATGTGACGCGCGACCGCGGGCTGGTGCGCTCGCTGCTCGAACAGGCGAGCGCGGCGGCCAGCCCGGTGCTGGTGCTGACCGTCGATCTGCCGACCCCCGGCGCGCGCTACCGCGACCAAAGATCGGGCATGGCGCGCGGGCTGGGCCTTACCGGGCAGATGCGCCAGGCGGCGAGCGGCGTCGCGCATCCGGCCTGGCTTTGGGATGTCTATCTGCGCGGCCGCCCGCATAATTTCGGCAGTCTGGCGGCGGCGGCACCGGCAGCGGCGGATTTCGCCGCGGCGTGGCAATGGATCGGCCAGAATTTCGATCCGTCCGTCACCTGGGCCGACCTGGATTTCATCCGCGCGCATTGGTCGGGGCCGATCATCGTCAAAGGCATCATGGCGGCCGACGATGCGCGGGTGGCGGTGCGTTGCGGCGTCGATGGCATCATTGTCTCCAATCACGGCGGGCGGCAGCTCGATGGCGTCTCCTCCACCATCAAGGCACTGCCGGCGATCGCCGATGCGGTCGGCGGGGCATTGCCGGTGCTCGTCGATGGCGGCATCCGGTCGGGGCTCGATGTCCTCAAGGCCATCGAGGCCGGCGCCACCGCCTGCCTTTTGGGCCGCGCCTGGGCCTTTGCCCTGGCGGCGGGCGGCGAGGCCGGCGTCACCCGGATGCTCGGGCAGATCGCTGCCGAACTGCGCACGGCGATGGTGCTGACCGGGCGCAATTCCATCATGACACGCGAAGGAGCCTGACCATGGCCTTGGTCCTTTATGGCATCAAGAATTGCGACACGGTGAAAAAGGCCCGCGCCTGGCTCGATGCGGCGGGGGTCACTTATGATTTTCATGATTACAAGGCCGTGGGGGCCGATGCCGGCAAGCTCACCGAATGGGTGGCGGCGCGGGGTTGGGAGGTCCTGCTCAACCGCGCGGGCACGACGTTTCGCGGGCTGGCTGACGGCGACAAGGCGGGCATTGACGCGGCGAAGGCGATCAGGCTGATGCTGGCCCAGCCATCGCTGATCAAGCGGCCGGTTTTGGAGGGCGAGGGCGTCTTGCTGGTCGGGTTCAAGTCCGAAATCTATGCGGCGCACTTCGGCGGCTGAACTCACGGACCGAATTCGACTCCCTCCCCGCAAGGGTGAGGGAGCAGAGTGAACCCCCTATTGCCCCGCCAACAGCCCCATCAGCCAGCGCGCCGCCGGCCCTGGCGGGCTGTGCGTCAGATGGATCATCGCCAGCGGATACAGCGTTCCCTGCCATTCCGGCAGCGCCAGCCGCACCAGCCGGCCGGCACGCAGATCATCCCGCACCATCGGTTCGGGCATATTGCCCCAGCCGGCGCCGGCCTTGAGCAGCGCGTGCTTGGCCCCCAGATCGGCCAGACGCCACGACCGCAGCCCCAGCACGCTGAAATCGCGCCCGGCGGTAAGCGGCGAACGGTCGGTCAGCACCAGTTGCAGATGCTCGCGCGCCGCGCCGCTGGCGATGCCCGGCCCGGCCAGCGGATGGCCGGGCGCCGCCACCGGGATCATCTCGACGCCCCGCAGGGCCTGACGGCTCATGCCGCCGATCTCGCTATCCAGCGGCCCGGATATGCCCAGGGTCGCCGTGCCATCCTGCACCAATTGTGTCACCGCCCCCAATGCCTCGACATGCAGGCGCACGGCAACCGTGGGATATTCGGCCTGAAAGGCGGTCAGCGCCGCGACAAGGCGATCGGTCGGCAGCATGACATCGACGGCGATGGCAAGTTCGGCCTCCAGCCCTTCGAGCAGGCCTTTGACGCGTGCCCGCAAGCCATCGACGCCCTGTGCCAGCCGCCGGGCATCGGCCAGCACGATCTTGCCGGCCTCGGTCAATGCCGGTCGTCGCGCGGTGCCCCGCGTGAACAGCGGCAGGCCCAGCTGTGCCTCCAGATTGTCCAGCGCATAACTGATCGCCGAGGTGGCGCGCCCCAGTTGCCGACCGGCGGCGGCCAGCGATCCGGCCTCGACAACGGCGACCAGCACGCGCAACTGGTCGAAACTCGGGGTGCCGGGCTCGTTCATCGTTCGAATAATCCGAAAGCCTGTTTCGATATTATACGGATTTTTCGATCGTGTTGCCAAGCCTAGAAGCGCCGCACCCTCCGGTCAGGCGACCGGAACAATGCACAGCGCCGGCCGTTCACACCGGCAGCACAGGAGACGTACAATGCCCAAGGTCCTCGTCCTCTATTATTCCAGCTATGGCCATATCGAAGCCATGGCCCATGCCGTTGCCGATGGCGCCCGCAGCGTCGGCGCCACCACCGACATCAAGCGCGTCCCCGAAACCGTGCCGGACGACATCGCCAGGGGCGCCCATTTCAAGCTCGACCAGGACGCCCCCGTCGCGGCCATCGCTGACCTTGCCAATTACGACGCCATCATCATCGGCGCGCCGACGCGCTTTGGCCGCATGCCGGGCCAGCTCGCGGCATTCCTTGATCAGGCCGGCGGGCTGTGGGCGACCGGCGCACTCAATGGCAAGGTCGGCGGCGCCTTCACCTCCAGCGCCACGCAACATGGCGGCAATGAAACGACGCTGTTTTCGATCATCACCAATCTGCTGCATTTCGGCATGACGATCGTTGGCCTGCCCTACAGCCACCAGGGCCAGATGACTGTCGACGAGATCGTCGGCGGCGCCCCCTATGGTGCCACCACCATCGCCGGCGGCAAGGGCGAACGCCAGCCCAGCGCCATCGACCTCGCCGGCGCGCGCCATCAGGGTGAGCTGATCGCCAGGACAGCGGCCAAGCTGTTCGGGGCGTAGCGCCGCGAGCGCGCGGGCCGCGGGCCGACAGGCGCAAGACCGGACAGGGCAACCCATGAAGCTAATGTTTTCATGGGGCCCACGGCGGGGCGGCGCGGCCTTCGCGCGCCGACCCCGTCAGACGGCGCGGGCTTTGCCCGCGCCTATTCTTTCTGGCGCAAATCCACATCAACCACCGCTGACAGCCCGGACCGCAGCCGCTCCAGTCCCGGCTGGCCAGGATCAAGCCGGATGCGCACCCCCACCCGCTGAACGATCTTGGTGAAATTGCCGGTGCCGGGTTCAAAAGGCAGCAGCGCAAAGTCCGAACCCGATCCCGGCGCCAGGCTTTCGACCCGGCCGGTCAGCATCTGATCGGGCAGGGCATCGACGCGGACTTCGGCTGGCATGCCGATGCGCATCCGCGCCGTCTGGGTTTCCTTGAAATTGGCGGTCACATACAGGCCGCGATCGGGGACGATGCGCAGCAGGCGGGTGCCGGGCTGGACAAAATCGCCGGCGCTGACCTGGCGATCGGCGATGCTGCCGGCGACCGGCGCGGTGATCAGCGTGTGGCGCAGATCCTGCTCCGCCAGCGCCACCGCCGCATCAGCCCTGGCGGCGGCGGCGCGGGCCTGGCCGACGGCTGCCAGCAACTCGCCGCGTCGCGCCGTCGTCACATCGCCTTCGCGTGCCCGTCCCCCCAGCGCAGCGCGGGCGCGCAGCGCTTCGGCGCTGGCACTGGCGGCGGCGGCATCGGCGAGATCGGCGTTGCGGCGCGTGGCGAAACCCTGCGCCAACAGGGCTCGCTGCCGCGCCTGTTCGGCGCGGGCCTGGGCAAGCTGGGCATCGGCCGCTGCAATGGCGGTGGCAGCGGTTGTCTGGTTGGCGCCGGCGAGGCGCTGTTCGGCGCCCAGCCTTGTGACCGCGGCTTCGGCAGACGCCACCCCGGCGGCAGCCAGCGCCGCATCGGCGCGGGCGGCGGCGAGGCGCGATTCAAACTCCTCGGCATCGATCCGGACCAGCGGCGTGCCGGCGGCGACATGGGCATTGTCGGCAACCAGCAGCGCCGCGACGATGCCGCGGACGCGCGGCGCGACGATGGTCGTGTCGGCGCGGACATAGGCATTGTCCGTGCTGACGCTGCGCCCGGCGGCGTGAATCCAGAACCAGCCCGCGGCAATGGCAATGGCCGCGCCGGCGAGGACGAACAGCGCCCGGCGGCGCCGGCGCGGCGGTGCGCTGGCTTCGGCAAGAACGGCGGCGTCAGCAAACACGGCGGCAGCAGGCTGGTCGGTCATGCGGGAATCCCGGCGCGGCGGCGCAGTGAAGCGCGGGTGGCGGTAAGCAGCGCGTCCGATGCGGCGGTCGCACCCAGGACGCGCGCCAGGGTGATGGCCCCCACCGCTTCGGCCAGCATGGCCCCGGCGGTGGCGGCAGGGGCCGGGTCGTCGATCGCCGCCAGCCAGTCCGCCAACCGATCGGTCAATTGCGCCATGCCGCGCGCCAGCGCCGCCGGCATGGCATCACCGCCGCGGCTGGCCTCGCTACCCAGCGCCGTCAAAGCGCAACCGCGGCTGCGATCATCGCGGTGGCTGGTGGTGACATAAAGCTCGATCCACGCGGCCAGCGCCGCCGCCGGGGCCAACCCCTCCACCCGGCGCGCAATACGCCGGCTCGATTCGGCAAAGGCGGCATCGATGGCGGCCGCCGCCAGCGCGTCCTTGGAGGCGAAATGTGCATAAAAGCCGCCATGCGTCAGCCCGGCTTTGGCCATCACCGCGGCCACGCCGGTGGCGGCGATGCCGTCCCGGCGCATGGCGCGCGATGCGGTCCTGATCACCAGCGCGCGGGTGGCCTGTTTGGCAGCCGTTCTGGAAACCTGGGGGCGGGGGAGGGGCTTGCTTTCCATGACCGTTTCATATGATAGTGATCATATGAAAGCAAGTCCTCATGGCTAGCGCCGCCGCATTGCCTGTATCGCGCGGCACCATCGACCCGGCGCTGATGACCAATCGCAGCCGTATCCTGCTGTTCGCCATCATGGCCTTCGGGCAGTTCCTGGCGCTGCTCGATACCCAGATCGTCGCCGCCTCGCTGAATTCGGTTCAGGCCGGCCTGTCGGCGGGGCCGGACGAGATCGCCTGGGTGCAGACCAGTTACCTCATGGCCGAAATCGTCATGATCCCGCTGTCGGGCTTTCTCGCCAGGGCGCTCAGCACGCGCTGGCTGTTTGCCGGTTCGGCGGCGCTGTTCACCCTGTCGTCGCTGCTCTGCGGTACCGCGACCTCGATCGACCAGATGATCGTCTATCGCGCCATCCAGGGCTTTGTCGGCGGCGCCATGATCCCGACGGTATTCGCCGTCGGCTTCACCATCTTCCCGCCCGACAAGCGCGCCTTCATTCCCGGCGTGCTCGGGCTGGTATCGACGCTGGCGCCGACGCTCGGGCCCTCATTGGGCGGCTGGATCACCGATGCCGCGTCGTGGCGCTGGCTGTTCTTCATGAACATCGCGCCGGGGCTGCTGATCACCATCGCCGTGCCGATCCTGGGCCGCATCGATGAACCCGATCTGGCGCTGCTGAAAAAGATCGACTGGCTGCACCTGGCGTCGCTCATCCTGTTCCTCGGCGGCCTGCAATATGTGCTGGAGGAAGGCCCGCGCCATGACTGGTTGCAGGATGAGGCGGTGGCCAGCGCCGCCTGGCTGTCCGCCGTCGGCTGCGTGGTGTTCTTCGAACGCTGCTGCTTCGCCGCCTCGCCGCTGGTGCGACTCACACCGTTTCGCCGCCCGACCTTCGGGATTGCCTGCGGGCTCAACATGGTAATCGGCTTCGGGCTTTATGCTGCTACCTATCTGATGCCGGTGTTCCTCGGCCGGGTGCGCGGCTTTTCGAGCAGCCAGATTGGCGAGACGGTGTTCGTTGCCGGCCTCGCCATGGGTTGCGGCGCGCCGATCGCTGCCAAATTATCCAGCCGCGCCGACCCGCGCCTCGTCGTCGGCGTGGGCTTCACCTTTTTCGCGCTGGGCCTGTGGCTGCTGTCGGACGTCGGGCCGCAATGGGGCTTTGGCGAGTTGCTGGTGCCGCAGGTGGTGCGCGGCTTTGCCATTCTGCTGTGCATCGTGCCGACCGTTGGCCTCGGCATCGGCGGTGCCGCGCCGGCGGAACTGCGCGATGCCTCGGGCCTGTTCAACCTCACCCGCAATCTGGGCGGCGCCATCGGTATTGCGGTGGTCAACACCTGGTTGCAGGACCAGTCGCGGGTTCATGCGCTGCGCCTGTCCGAAGCGATGGGCGCGGCGCCGGCGGCGGCGCTGGACATGCTGTCGGGCCTTGCCGCGCAGATCGGCACGACGACCGCCGATGCGGCGCAGGCACTGGCGATGGCCCAGGCCGAAATGGGGCAGTTCGTGGCGCGCCAGGCGCTGGCCATGGCGTTCGACGATGTCTTCGCCGGCATGGCGCTGATCTTTGCGCTGGCCATCCCGTTGGCGGCGCTGTGCAAGCGGCCGCCGCTGCCGGCGGGGCCGGTGTCGGAGCATTGACGGCTTGACCTTTTGGCGCCGCGCGCCAAGCGTCGCGGCAGCAAAGGGGAAACCGGGCATGGCAGTGAAGGCAAAGCGCTGGTGGCGGTGGCCGCTGCGCATCATCGGCGCGCTGTTGGCGCTGATCATCGTCGCGGTCACCATTGGCGCGGCGGTGGAATTCCACGGCCGCAGCGTCGCCGCCCGCGATTATCCACCGCGCGGGGCTTTGGTCGATATCGGCGGCCGGCGGATGCACCTCGATTGCCGCGGCACGGGTTCGCCAACCGTCGTGTTCGAATCCGGCCTTGATACCAATGGCACCCTCGCCTGGGCCAGGGTGCAGGATGCCATCGCCAGCACCACCCGCGCGTGCAGCTATGATCGCGCCGGCATCATGTGGAGCGACCCCCGGAAAACCCCGGTCGATGCCGAAGCCGTCGCCGATGACCTGCACGCGACTTTGGCCGGCGCCGGTATCACCGGGCCCCTCGTCATGGTCGGCCACTCACTCGGCGGCCCGCTGATGATGACCTATGTGCGCAAATATGGCGCCAATGTCGCCGGGCTGGTGTTCGTCGATGCCTCCCACCCCGATCAGGTGGCGCGGATGACCAGGCTGGGCTTTCCCGATCTGGGCAAGGTGGCCGGCCTGTTCGGCTGGATCGACGCGCTGACCTGGACCGGCGCCCAGCGGCTGGTGGTGCAGCCGCCATACCCCGGCGCGCCGGCCAGCACCACCGGCGCCACCACCGCCTATATGGCCAAATCCCTCCACGCCGTACGGCTGGAGGCCGAGGCGCTGCCCCGCATGTTCGCGCAAGGCGGCGAATTGCGCACCCTGGGTGACCGCCCCACCATCGTGCTGACGTCCACCAAGCCGCGCACCCCCGGCGACCTCAAGATGCTCGGCATAACCTCCGCCACGGACCGCCGCGTCCAGGCCGAATGGGTCGTCATGCAGGCCGAAGAGGCGCATTGGTCAACCCGCGGCCGCCAGATTCTGGTGCCCGATGCCAGCCACTACATCCAGTTCGACCGGCCCGACCTGGTGATCGCCGCGGTGGATGAGGTGGTGGGGCAGGTGCGGGGGCGGTAGGGTTGTGGCCAAGCCTCCCGGTTCGCACCTCGTCATGCTGAATTTGTTTCAGCATCCACCGGGCCGCCGGTGCCATATTCGCCGCGGCAATGCCGGTTGCAAGGTGGATGCTGAAACAAGTTCAGCATGACGATGTTCTTGAATTTGCAGGATCGCCTTACGCAGGATGGTACGGGCCAGAGTCTCTAGCAGGCGTCGTATCAACGGTTAAGGTCCCCGATCCCGGTAAGGTGCATGACCCCCTTGCCGGGCAGTTCGACTCGCAGTTCCAGCGTGCCGCCGGCGGCCTCGACAAAGCGGCGCAGGGTGGAGAGATAGAGATCGGTCTGGCGCTCGATCTTGTGGACCGAGGGCTGCTTTACCCCCAGGCTGACGGCCATCTGTTCCTGGCTGCGCGCTGCAAGCTGGCGCAGCGCCTTCAACCCTTCGACGTCGCCGACCAGGGCGGCCGTGCGTGCCTCGATACGGTGACGCCGTGCTTCGGGCAGGGTTGCCATGATCTCGCTGTGGGTGCGTCCCATCGTCATGTCTCCTTCGCGGTCTGCGCCGCCAGATGTTCGTCGAATCGCTTGTCGGCCCTGGTGATCAGGATCTTGTAAAACCGCTTCTGCGCCACCCCTGCCTTGTCACCCGCGACCAGCAGGATGGCCTGTCGCGCGGGATCGAACGCGAATGCCACGCGCCACACCCCATCATCGGCATTGAAGCGCAGTTCCTTCATGTTGGCGTGGCGTGATCCGGCCAATGTGTCGGCATGGGGGCGCCCAAGCCGAGGCCCGTAAACCGCCAGCAGGCCGCTCATCGCCAGCAATTCGCCCTGAACCGTTTCGGGCAGCGCATCATATTCGGGATCGAACGCATCATGATGGGCAACCGTCCACGATATGGGCGCACCATATCCTGGGAGCTATATTTTGTCCATAGCTTCGAGGCTATCCATGCGACGCGCGCCGTGAGCGGCAGCAGGGTGGCGCAAAATTGCGACTGTCTCCCATAGAAGACACTCGCGCTTCCGGTCTCGCCCGAGCCATGCCCGGTGGCACTACCCTGATGCCCGGCCACCATACCCGAAAAACCCGGCCCACGCCCCGTGCCGATACCCTGACGACCGGGCCAGATACTCGCAAACTACTCAAAAAGCCCGCTTTTCTCCCGATTCCTACAGTGGGACGGGGAAACTTTCGCAATTTCGGTGACGATCGACTAAATTCGCGCTGCCGCCGCGGCCGATACAGCGCCGTGAGCCGAAGGAGCCCTCATGAACTGGCTGATCAAGTCCGAACCGTTCAAATATAGCTGGGACATGCTGGTCCGCGATGGTTCGACGGTCTGGGACGGGGTGCGCAATAACCAGGC
>JANYCM010000379.1 GCA_025360285.1 Sphingomonadales bacterium | reverse complement strand
CCCGACGTTTCGTCACCGACACCGCTCCGTTTTTATGGCGACGCGGCCACAATGGCGGCCGCTGCAGGTGATTTCGGTCCGCTGGTCGAAGCAATTCACAAGGTTAACGCAGGACAATTGCAAACCCTTCTGGCCCGACTCTCGCCGGCCGTATTTTCCGGCCTGGTCGCTTGGATCGATCCTGGAAACGCAGCGAACGTCATGGTACTTTTTGACGATTTCCTTTTTGTTTCTGGGAGCTACGGGTCGCTTAATGATACCCCGTTGCCCGTATTGCGCCGTATAGTCATTCAATATCTACGCCAACAAGGCGGCGATTCGTTCAATCAGCAAGGCTTTGTCAAAGTCTTGGTAATGCAAATGGCGGCCGCTGTTGGTATCGATTTTGCCATCCTCCAGCAGGCGCTTAACGAGTTGCGCACGACGGAATTGCGCTCCTCGCTGCCTGTGATTCTTGCCACGATCATAGCGGATATTCAGCCGTCGCAGCGCGAGGCCGCGATGCTGGTGCCGATGACGCGACTGGCGGCGCGGTTAAGTCCCGCCGATCGGGTGTTGCGGCTTCAGCGCCAGGGTGCGGCCAACGTTGCTGTGATCATCGCCGACCTCCAGGCGCTGGCTCAATTGCACCGGGCGCTGCCGCTGGCAGCGATTGATGGCGAAGCCTTTGATCGGCTGACCTGGAGCCTGGCGATGGCCTGGCTGCGCCGATCACGGCATCGGCGTTTCGATCGTTGGGCCTTTTGGGATTTTCTGGTTGCGGGGATTGCCCGTCAAGCTGGTACCGACGCAAAAGGCTTGGCGGCGGGCTTGGCGAAGCGCGCGAATGCCATTGGTTTTCCCAACGGGTCGGGCGACATGCCGGCCCGGCAATTGGCGGCTTGGGCCGTGGTGGCGGCCGATGCAGCGCCGGATAGTGCAGTCGTTCGACAGCAGATCGAGCGCTTCTTGCGTTCGGGTGAACCCGGTGCGGCCGGTGCGCTGCTACCGGATGCCGCCGCGCGCGATTCCATCTGGCTGGCCGCGCTGATCCGGCGTCTTTCCCGTGCAACACCAGCGGCGCAGCCTGTTCTGCTGGGACGCTTGCGCGATTGGTTGTTACCGACGGAATTATTGGCGTGTCTGGCCGGTGATCAGGCGGATGCCGCTAGTCGCTGGGGGCGAAACCTGGCGGGGACAAGCACCGCCCTTGCGTCGGTATTGGAGATCCTAGTGCAAGGCGCCAATCCGGATTTCAGCGAGGTAGCCTCACCACCCGGGGTGCGGTTGGATGAGCTTGCCATGCTGGCATATTGGCTCAAATATGGCACATCGCCTTGGTGGATAACCGATCCAAAGGTAATGCACGCGGCAGTCTCCCGCTTGCCCGCGATGCCGCGTTCGGAACTTGTGAGGCTGTTGCTGGGCGATGATGAAGCGCAGATTGACCGTCGTTTGACGCAGGTGATGGCCGCCTTGCCGCACGCCCAACAACAGCGGTTGATTGCCACCCTCGCACCATGGGCGGTCCAGCCGTCAGGACCCCTCTCGCCGCACTTGCGTGGCCTTGATGACCAGCAGCGGCTGGTTGTGTTGATTGCGGCGGCGACAGCCGCGGTGTTGGGCCATGACTTTGATTTCGCCGGGCTGGTGGACGTCGCGCCAACGCAGCGCCCCTCGTCGCAGGCCGCACCCCCGACGCCACCTAGGGCCAACGGCAACTCCATCGAAGTGCTTTTCGCCTGGCTTGACGGTGCGCCGGCCGGCGCTGACGAGGCCCCTGCGTTGATCCGTCTGTTTGCCCGTCATGCCGATGCCGAGACGCCGGCGCTAATCGCCTTTGTTCAAGCGCGACGGGAGCGGGAGACGTTGAGACGCTGGGCACAGCTTTTGCCGCCAGAGGCACTGGGCCGGATGATCCATATTCGTGCACCGGATTTTGCCGAACTGTTGATCAGCCTTGCAGCGTTGCTGGTCATAGCGTCGCGGCAATTGGCGGCCGGGAGTGGTTCGCAACCGGCCGGCGACGCCCATTTGCGGATGCTGTGCGACGCCATTGCGGTGCCAGATCCGATTGATCCGGCGACGGTGGCATCGAAACTGGTCGCGCAATTGGCCCGGTCAGATGCCGGTCAGGAACGGTCATTGCGCGCCCAGGCCATCGCGTTGGCCAGAGCGGGCGATAACCCCGCCCTTGTTGCGCTGTTACGCCGGGGCGTGCCCGATCGTGATTCCGTGCCAATAGCCCGAAAGTCACTGCCCGCCCGGCCCATTGCTCTGCCGCGTCCTGAAGCTCCTATCGCCCATGATCGCCCGATCTTCATTGGCAACGCCGGGCTGGTGGTGTTCAATCCCTATCTGCCGTTGTTTTTCGAAAGGCTTGGTGTCATTTCGCAAACCGACGCCGGGCCGCGCATTGTCGGCATCGACGCCACATCGCGCGCTGTGCATTTGCTGCAATATCTGGTGGATAGCAGCATCACTCAGCCCGAGCCGCTACTCGTCCTCAACAAGCTTCTCTGCGGCATGGCCGTATCGCAACCGATCACCCGCACCATCACCATGACCGAGGCCGACAAGGCCATCTGCCACGGATTGCTAGCGGCGGTTCGCAGCAATTGGCCGGCCATGGCCGGAACGTCGGATGCGGGCTTGCGCGAAACTTTTCTGCAACGCGACGGCCGCCTGTTGCGCGGCGACGCTCGCTGGAACCTGCTTGTGCAGCGAAAAACCGTGGATGTCCTTACCGATCAAATTCCCTGGGGCTTTGCCGTCGTCTATCATCGCTGGATGATCGACCCTATCCACGTAACCTGGTAATCATGTCGGTAACCGCAGCCATCGCAGCGCGCTTTCCGCCGACAGCCGAAGCGCGCTTTGCGGCGGTTGAGCTTGCCTGGCTGGAAGCGGCGATTACCGTGCGCCTTGCCGCTTTTGGGCATGGCCGGCCGGCGGAACTGCCGTCGCCGCCTGTCACCGGCGACGCTACCGGGGCTTATGCCGAACTGGTTGTCAGCATGGGGCTGGACACTGCCGAACGGCTGATGCTGGCGCTGGCCTTGGCGCCGCATGTGGCGCCCGCCATTCTGGATCCGTTCTTGCTCATCAACGAAGCGACGGGCCGGCGCTTTACCGAATTTGGCGGCATCGCCGGGCAAAACCATGGCGGCTTCCTGCCCAGCGCCGAAACGGCGATGTTTCTGATTGCCGGTGACGACCGGCCGCTGCGCGTGGCGGTTGATCCGCTGTTCGCCGCAAGTCATCCGTTGGTGCGGCGGGGTATTCTGTTGCTCGATCATCGGCACCCCGAGGAACCGGCGCTGTCGGCGGCGCTGAGGCTGTCTGCGTCGGGGTTGCACCTGTTGCTGCGCGGCGACGAAAATGCGCCGCCTGGCCCGGATTTCCCGGCGAGTATAATT
>JANYCM010000204.1 GCA_025360285.1 Sphingomonadales bacterium | reverse complement strand
GACCAGCACCCAGGAGACCGCGGCGGCCGCCGTGGCGACAAAGGTGTTGAGGAACGCGACGCCGGTGACGCCGTTCGATTCCAGGTTGGACCCGGCGTTGAAGCCGAACCAGCCGACCCACAGCAGGGAGGCGCCGATCATCGTCATGGTCAGCGAATGCGGTGGCATCGATTCCTTGCCGTAACCCGTCCGCTTGCCGAGCAGCAGGCAGCCAACCAGGCCGGCGATACCCGCATTGATGTGGACGACCGTGCCGCCGGCGAAATCCAGCGCGCCCAGCGAGAAGATGTAACCCGCCTTGGCATTGATCGCGTCCACACCGGCCTGGCCACCCTTGACCGCGGCATCGATGAAGGCATCGGGGCCGTCCCAATACCAGACCATGTGGGCGATCGGGAAGTAAGCCAGCGTCACCCAGCCGACGACGAACAGCATGAGCCCCGAAAATTTGATGCGTTCGGCGAACGATCCGATGAACAGCGCCGGCGTGATGCAGGCAAAGGTCATCTGGAAGGCGATATAGACATATTCGGGGATATAGACCCCCTGGCTGAAGGTCGCGGCGTTGGAATTGGCATCAACCCCGAGCAGCAGCGCCTTGGAGAAGCCGCCGAACCACGGCGAACCGCCGGTGAAGGCCATCGAATAGCCATAGGTCACCCAGACAAGGCTGACGATCGACACGATCATGAACACCTGGGTCAATACCGACAGCATGTTCTTGGTGCGGACCAGGCCGCCATAGAACAGCGCCAGGCCGGGGATCGACATCATCAGCACCAGCGCTGTGGATACCAGCATCCAGGCGGTATCGCCCTTGTTGGGCACCGGCGGTGCCGGCGCGGCGGCGGCAGCGGCCGGCGCCGCATCGGCCACGGCCGTGGCAACGGCGGCGGCTTCCTGGGCAAAGGCCGGCACGGCGGCAAACAGCGCGACAAACGCCGCCCCCTTGCCGAGAGTCTTCAGGTCAAGCTTCATGTTTCCCCCTCCCGTCATGTCAGAGTGCGGTTTCATTGGTTTCGCCGGTGCGGATGCGCACCGCCTGGCCAACGTCGGTGACGAAGATCTTGCCGTCGCCAATCGAACCGGTGTGCGCCGCCTGCTGGATGGTTTCGACGACCTGGGCCGCCTGGGCATCCTCCACAACGACTTCGATCTTGATCTTGGGCACCATGTTGGTGGTGTATTCGGCGCCGCGATAAATTTCGGTCTGGCCCTTCTGGCGGCCAAAGCCCTTCACTTCCGTCACCGTCATGCCCTGCACGCCGGCACCCGAAAGCGCCTCCCGCACTTCATCGAGCTTGAACGGCTTGATCACCGCAATCACGAGTTTCATGGCCCCTCCCGGACGCGCCCTTCGCGCTATCGAAAGGTTATGCACGGACCGTGCCAACTGCTGCGATGCAACATGACAAGAGGGCGACAGCGGTGTGTGCCAGGACAGGCTTGCCCGATTCGGGGGCATTTATAACGGCAGGGCGCGTTTTTTGTGCAGCGTGGGGGAAACTCCCTCCCCGCAAGGGGGAGGGAGTGGTTCACGGCCTCGGTTCCCTCACCCCAGCGCCGCAATCCTCGCCCAGTCCGCCGCCACCGCCGCCCGCCCCAGCCTGATCAACTCATCAGCCCGGGTGAAATTGCGCACATCGATATGGCCCACCAGCGGCGCGATCTCCACATCGGGCGGATCGATCACCAGCCCCTGCCGCGCCAATTGCGTCAGCAGCAGCGACAGCCCGGCGCGGCCGACGCGGAACGGCGTCAGCAGCCGCTGGCCCGCCGGCAGCGTGGCGGCGGCGCGCGCCGCATAATCGCCCTGCAGATTGACGGCGAGCACCGGCGCCGCCGACAGTGCCCGCACCGCGCGCACCGGCACCGGGCTGAGCACGCCGCCATCGATCAGCACCATATTGTCGCGGCGCAGCGGCGGGAACACGCCGGGAATGGCGATGGAGGCGCGCACAGCATCGACGACCGACCCGTTGGTGATCGAAATTTCGCCGCCGCTGACCAGGTCCGCGGCGACCACCGCGACCGGCAGCCGCAGATCCTGTAATTGTTCCTGGCCGAAATGCTGGCGCAGCCGGTTGCGCACGGTGCGGCCGCCGAGCACCGAACCCTTGCGCGGATCGATATCGATGAAGCGCATGACCTGGCGGCGGTTGGTCGATCGCGCCAGTTCTTCCAGCGCGTCGATGCGGTCCGATGCCGCGCACACCGCCGCCAGCGCGCCGATCGAGGTGCCGCTGACAGCATCGATGACCACGCCGCGTTCCAGCAAGGCCCGCAGCACGCCGATATGCGCCCAGCCCAGCCCGGCGCCGCCGCCCAGCGCCAGTGCCAGCTTCATGCCGGGTCGGCGAGCAGCGCGCGCGCCGCGGCTTCGTCCTCATCCAGCACCATCAGCCGCACCCCCGAAAGGCCACTGCCGATCAACGAGGCAATGCCGGCGTCGAACAACACCGCCTCGATGCCGCCGGCTTCCAGCCGCATCCGCATGATCTCCGCCGCGATCGGATCGAAGACGGTTTCGAGCGTGACAAGTGCCATCAGGTGTAGGGCAGCACGGTCGGCGGCCGCACCGGCAGGCCATCGATGCTGCGGTTGCGGTCCTGATATTTGGTCAACCGCTCGGCGGGTTCTTCCTGGGCGTGGAATTTGCGCAGCGTCTGGCGTTCGGCCTTCAGCGCCATTTCCGGCACCGCCCAGCCGCAGGACGTCTGTGTCGATTGAATGTTCATCACGAAAATCTGGCGCACGCCGCGTTCGACGCTGAAATGCGCCGCCAGCCCCGGCCACTCATCATCCTGGGGCAGCACGGCGCGCGCCTGGCCATAAAGCCGATAGATCAGCGCCGGGCGATCGAAAGCGCAGAACATGACGGTGATGCGGCCATCGGCGGCGAGATGCGCGTTGGTTTCATTGCCCGATCCACCATAATCCAGCCAGGCAGCGGTGGTCGGCGACAGCACGCGGAAACAGTCCATGCCCTTGGGGCTGAGGTTGATGCGCGCACCGGCCGCAGCGGTGGCGACGAAGAACACCGGCTGCTTCGCGATGAAGGCGGCATGGCTGTCGGTGATATGTTCGAAAAATTCGCTCATTGCCGCCTCGTCCTTCAGGCCGCGGTCCCGCCCACCGTCAGCCCGTCGATCAGCAGCGTCGGTTGCCCCACGCCTGCGGGCACGCTCTGGCCGCCCTTGCCGCAGACGCCGACGCCTTCATCCAGGGCGAAATCATTGCCGATCGCCTTCACCCGCGTCAGCACATCGGGGCCATTGCCGATCAGCGTCGCCCCCTTGATCGGCGCGCCGAGCCGGCCATTTTCGATGCGATACGCCTCGGTGCACGAAAACACGAACTTGCCGCTGGTTATATCGACCTGGCCGCCGCCAAAGCTTTTGGCGTAAATGCCGGACTTCGCCGACCGCAGGATTTCGCCGGGGTCCTCGGTGCCGTTGGTCATGAAGGTGTTGGTCATCCGCGGCATCGGCGCATGGGCGAAACTTTCGCGCCGACCATTGCCCGTTGCCGCCACGCCCATCAACCGGGCGTTGAGCCGGTCCTGCATATAGCCTTTGAGGATGCCGTCCTCGATCAGCACCGTCCGCTCGGTCGGCGTGCCTTCGTCATCGACGGTCAGCGATCCGCGGCGATTGTCGAGGCTGCCGTCATCGACGACCGTGACGCCCCTGGCTGCCACGCGCTCGCCGATCCGCCCCGAAAAGGCGCTGGTGCCCTTGCGGTTGAAATCGCCTTCCAGCCCATGCCCGATGGCTTCGTGCAGCAGAATGCCCGGCCAGCCCGGCCCCAGTACCACGGTCATCTCGCCCGCCGGCGCCGCCACGGCATCAAGGTTGACCAGTGCATTGGCCAGCGCGATGTCGATGGCGTTGTTCCAGTTTTCGGACGTGATCAGGGCATCGTAAAGGTACCGCCCGCCCAGGCCATGCACGCCGGTTTCGCGGCGGCCATCCTTTTCGGCGACGATCTGGACGTTCAATCGCACCAGCGGCCGCACATCGCGCACCCGCTGGCCATCGGCGCGGATGATCTCGACAACGCTCCATGATCCGATCAGGCTCGCCGACA
>JANYCM010000364.1 GCA_025360285.1 Sphingomonadales bacterium | reverse complement strand
ACGCGGAAATTGGCGTGATCATCATTGCTGCGGATGAACAGCGTTTCCCCGCGCACATCGACATCATATTCGCGGCCCTCGCGGCGCGCACTCACCAGCAGCGCCGGCGCCCGCAAATCGCCCGCCGGCAGCAGCCGCACCTCGCTCGTCACATGATCGGCGCTGGTGATGATCAGCCAGCGCCGGTCCTGGGATTCGCCGATGCCGACCCGGAAGCCGCTGTCGGCTTCTTCATACAGCACCACGGGTTCGGCACCCGCCTGCCACAGATTGACCCGGAAACTGCGCCATTCGGCATTCAATTCCACCCAGGCAAGGCCTTGCGAATCGGCCGCCCACACCGGCACGCCGATGCTCTGCGTCGTGACCTCGGCAACATCGATCCCGCTGGCGATGTCCCGAATCCGCAAGGTGAAGCGTTCCGAGCCATTGTCGTCGATGGCATAGGCAAGTTTCGTCCCATCCGGGCTGACCCGCGACCCTGCCAGCCGGAAATAGGTCTTGCCCTCGGCCAGCGCCGGCTCGCTCAAAAGCAATTGCGCCGGTGCCGCCGCATCCCCCGCCGGCCGCCGCCACCAGCAGCGATATTGCGCGCCGGGATCGAACGCCCACCAATAATCGAAGGCGCCATCACGCGCCGGCACGCTGGCATCATCGGGGGCAACGCGGCCCTTCAGTTCGTCAAGGATCGTCGTCACCAACGGCTGCAACGGCGCCATGGCGGCGGCGAACCAGGCATTTTCGGCTTCCAGATACGCCAGCACTTCGGGGTCGCTGACGTTGGGATAGCCAGGGTCCTTCAGCCAGGCCCAGGGGTCCGACAGGCGTTCGCCGTGCCAATGGCTGGTGTGCGGGCGCTGATCGGCAAGGGGGGGGTTGGTCATCAGGCGTCCTTACCGCCGGCGGCGCGGCAGGGCGAGGGGTGCTGGCGCGGGCGCGGCCATCGGCCTATGTTGCGCCATCCTCCCCGCCCAACGGAAACCACCCCATGTCCACCATCAAGGATCGTCTCGCCGCCCTGCAGGCGCAACTGCGCGGTGACGCGTTGACCGGATTCGTCATCCCGCTGACCGATGAACATATGAGCGAATATGTCGGCGGTTATGCCCAAAGGCTGGAATGGCTGACAGGCTTCGCCGGCTCGGCTGGCTCGGCCGCCGTCATCGGTGCCAAGGCCGCCATCTTCACCGATGGTCGCTATACCCTGCAAGTTCGCGAACAGGTGCCCGGCGAGCTGTTCGAATATCAGGATGTGCCCAAAACCAGCGCCGCCGACTGGCTTGCCGACCATGCCGCCGCAGGTGACCGCATCGGCTATGATCCCTGGCTGCACACGCGCGGCTGGGCGACCGCCACCGCCGCCAAGCTGGCGGCGCGCGGGGCCGAACTGGTCGCCGTCACCGCCAACCCCATCGATCGCATCTGGGCCGGCCGCCCGGCCCCCAGCGCCGCCCGGCTTGAAGTCCACCCCGAGGAGTTCGCGGGGGCCAGCGCCGCCACCAAGCGCGCCGATGTCGCCACCTGGCTGGCCCAGCACGGTGCCGATGCCGTCGTCATCACCGCGCTCGATTCGATCGCCTGGCTGCTCAACATCCGCGGCCGCGATGTCAGCCGCACGCCGGTCGCCCTGGCCTTTGCCATCATCAACGCCGATGCCAGCACCGATCTGTTCACCGCGCCCGAAAAGCTGACCGCCGAAATCCGCGCCCATCTTGGCCCGGACGTGCGCTGCCACCCCCGCGAAGCCTTCGAACCGGCGCTGGCAGCCTTTGCCGGCAAGAGCGTCGCCGCCGACCCGGCCAGCGGGGTCGCCGCGATCTTTGCTGCCCTCACCGCCGGCGGCGCGACGATCATCGAGGCGCGGGACCCCGTCGTCTTGCCCAAGGCGATCAAGAACCCCACCGAAATCGCCGGCACCATCGCCGCCCATCGCCGCGACGGGGCGGCGCTGACCCGCTTCCTGCACTGGTTCGATGGCGAGGCCCGCAAGGGTGAACTGACCGAACTGTCCGCCGCCGCCAAGCTGCGGCAATTCCGCGACCAGACCAATGTGCTGGAAGACCTCAGCTTCGATACCATTTCCGCCGCCGGCGCCAATGGTGCCAGCCCGCATTACCGCGTGTCGGATGCCACCAACCGGGCGATCGTCATGGATTCAATCTATCTGGTCGATTCGGGCGGGCAATATCGCGATGGCACCACCGATGTGACGCGGGTGATGGCGGTGGGCACGCCGACCGCCGAAATGCGCGATCGCTTCACCCGCGTGCTGAAGGGCCATATCGCGCTGGCCCGTGCCGTCTTCCCGGTTGGCACGCGCGGCATCCAGCTGGATGTGCTGGCGCGGCAGTTCCTGTGGGAAGC
>JANYCM010000215.1 GCA_025360285.1 Sphingomonadales bacterium | reverse complement strand
GAGATGCGGACGTCGTTTCTCGACTATGCCATGTCGGTCATCGTCGCGCGCGCCTTGCCGGATGTCCGGGATGGCCTGAAACCCGTCCACCGCCGCATCCTGTGGGGCAGTTTTGAAAACGGCTTCACCCATAACAAGCCCTATCGCAAATCGGCGCGTATCGTCGGCGATGTCATGGGTAAATATCACCCGCACGGCGACAGCGCGATTTATGACGCGCTGGCGCGGATGACGCAGGACTGGTCGATGCGCCTGCCGCTGATCGATGGCCAGGGCAATTTCGGATCGATGGACCCCGATGCGCCGGCGGCCATGCGCTATACCGAGGCGCGGCTGGCCAAGGTGGCCGAAGCCCTGCTCGCCGATATCGACAAGGACACTGTCAACTTCATCGACAATTACGACGGGTCCGAAAGCGAACCCGCCGTGCTGCCGGCGCGCTTTCCCAATCTGCTGGTCAACGGCGCCTCGGGCATTGCCGTCGGCATGGCGACCAATATCCCGCCGCACAATCTGGGCGAAGTCATCGATGCGGTGCGCGCCTGGCTCGATGACCAGACGATCAGCACCGAAGATCTGATGAAGCATCTGCCGGCGCCGGATTTCCCGACGGGCGGCATCATCGTCGGCACGTCGGGGCTGCGGCAGGCTTATGAGACCGGCCGGGGCAGCATCATCATGCGCTCGCGTTCGGTCATCGAGGAAGGCCGCGGCGACAGGAAATCGCTGATCCTGACCGAAATTCCCTATCAGCAGGGCAAGAATGCGCTCGTCGAAAAGATCGCCGAAGCCGTCAAGGACAAGCGTATCGAGGGCGTTTCGGACCTGCGCGACGAATCGAACCGCGAAGGCGTGCGGATCGTCATGGAATTGAAGCGCGACGCGACGCCGGAAGTCGTGCTCAACCAGGTCTATCGCCACACCCCGGCGCAGCAGAGCTTCAGCATCAACATGCTGGCCATCCGCGGTGGCCGCCCGGAACTGATGGGCTTGCGCGACATCATCCAGGCGTTCGTGCAGTTCCGCGAGGAAGTCATCACCCGGCGTTCGAAGTTCGAACTCGCCAAGGCGCGCGACCGGGCGCACCTTTTGATCGGCCTCGTCATCGCCGTATCGAACCTTGACGAAGTCGTGCGCATCATCCGCGGTTCGGCCAGCCCGGCCGAAGCCCGTGAGGCGCTGCTGGCACGCGATTGGGATGCGGCCGAGGTGCGCCCCTATCTCGAACTTGTCGAAGCCGGCGAATATGCCGCCGACGCGTCAACCATCCGCCTGACCGATGCCCAGGTCCGCGCCATCCTCGAGTTGCGCCTGTCGAAGCTGACGGCGCTGGGACGTGAGGAAATCGGTGATGAACTGAAGGAACTCGCCGGCACCATCACCGGGCTGCTCGAAATCCTCGGCGACCGGGTGAAACTCTACACCGTGCTGCGCGCCGAAATCGAAGCAGTGGGTGACCAGTTCACCACCAAGCGCCGCACCGAAATCGTCGCCGCTGGCGATGATATGGACGATGAAGACCTGATCGAGCGCGAGGACATGGTCGTCACCGTGACCATGACCGGCTGGATCAAGCGCGTCGCGCTGGCCGAATATCGCGCCCAGAAGCGTGGCGGCAAGGGCCGCTCCGGCATGGCGACCAAGGACGAGGATGTGGTGACGAACCTGTTCGTCACCTCCACCCATAATCCGGTGCTGTTCTTCTCGTCGGCGGGCAAGGTCTATCGCCAAAAGGTCTGGCGCCTGCCAGTCGGCAGCCCCCAGGCCAAGGGCCGCAGCCTCAACAATCTGCTGCCGCTCGCCGAAGGTGAAACCATCACCACCGTGCTGGCGCTGCCCGAGGATGAGGCCGAATGGGGCCGGCTGAATGTCATGTTCGCCACCGCCCATGGCAGCGTGCGGCGCAACAGCATGGATGCCTTCACCAATGTGCCGACGGCGGGCAAGCTCGCCATCCGTTTTGAAGAGGGCGATGATGACCGGTTGATCGGCGTGGCGCTGTGCGATGAAGGCGATGACGTTTTTCTCGCCGCCCGCTCGGGCAAGGCGATCCGCTTTGCCGCCGATGACGTCCGCGAATTCGTCTCGCGCACCTCGACGGGGGTGCGCGGCATGAGCCTCGCCGCCGGCGATGAAGTCATCTCGATGGCGGTGCTCAAGCGCTTCGATGCGTCGAGCGAGGAACGCGAGGATTATCTGAAGGCCGCCGCCTGGAAGGGCGACGGGCTGGTGCCTATCCTGTCCGAAACCCGCCACGGCCAGTTTGCCGCTGCCGAACAATTTATCCTGACGGTTACGTCGAACGGCTATGGCAAGCGGTCATCGGCGTTCGAATATCGCCGCACCGGGCGCGGTGGCCAGGGCATCGTCAACATCGATGCCTCGGCGCGCAACGGCCATGTCGTTGCCTCCATGCCGGTCGCCGGCGGCGATGAACT
>JANYCM010000203.1 GCA_025360285.1 Sphingomonadales bacterium | reverse complement strand
TCGGCGAGGGCGGCTTCCAGCTTGGCCTGCAAGACGACGCGCGTCGCCTGGGCTTCCTTCAAAAGTGATTCGGCCTTGGCCGTGCCGATGCGGATCGATTCCTCGGTGGTGCGGTTGAGCCGCCCGCTGGCCGCGTCCAGTTCGTCGAGCGCTTTCTTGTCGGCCTTCAGGGCCTCGGCCTGTTTGTCGGCGCCATCGCCGGCCTTGCCGTGCGCCGTCGCCAGCGCACCCAGGATGATCGTCGCACCCAGCACGGCGGCGCCATAGGGGCCGGACAGGAACGTGCCGACCTTGCCGAGCATGCCGCCCAGGCCCGACATGGCATAGGCGACCTGGCCGCCCTGCTGGGCGAACAGCGTCATCGCCGGCGTGCCCATGGAAATGCCCTGGGTGATATCGCCGATCTGCTGGCCAAGGTTGGTGCTGGCGGCGCGCATCTGGCCGGCAGACGTGGTGACCTTGCCGAGGCTGGCATTGTGCGCCACCAGCGCTGCCGTCGCCGCCTTGGAAGCATCGGCCGTCTGATATTCGGCCGTGCGCAATTCGCGCAGGTTGCTGGTCAATTCTGCCGCGCGCGCTGCCCCGGCCGCCGACGTCGTGTCGAGTTTCTTCAGCTCGGCATTGGTGGCGTTCGCCGCGCGCTGTGCCGTTTCCAGCGCCACCTTGGCATCGGAGATATTGCCGACCAGCTTCTTCAGTTCGTCGGCGGCCTGTTTGCCATCGGCCGAAACGCTGGCGGAGACGCGGATATCGCTCATCGTGCGCGCTCGGCGAAGGTGCGCAGCGCCTCGGCCTCCATGCCGCGCAGATCGATCAACAATTGCCGATCGACGGCAATGGCCATCGCGGCGGCGGTGGGCGCGATCACTTCATATTTGAGACCGGTGCGCACGCCGTAACCGCCATTTCCCTGCACCATCCCGGTGCTTGCCCAGTTCCATTGCGTATCGAGCGCCAGGAACAACGCGCCGGCCTGGCCCTCATCCGCCTCCTCGATCTCGATTGGCGGGGCGGTGTCGATGGCCACCGGCCGCTTGGCCAGTTCCGCCGCCACCGCCTCGGGGCCAAGGCCGGCCTTTTCCAGCGCCGCCTTCAGGCTGGCGTTTCCGTCGGCGCTCCATCCGCTGGCACTGCCTCGTTCGCCGCCGGCCCACCAGCGAGCGAGGCTGCGGAGTTTCCCTGGCGAGTCTCCGGCAGGGCGCGGATGAAGGCCAGATAGGCGGGGCCCAGCGCTTCGGCGAAGGCGGGGCGGTGCGCCATCTCAATGATAGCCTCATCATCGAACGGCACCGGCCGGCCGGCATCATCGGCGATGCCGCGCCAATCGGTCGCCACCGCGTTGATGAATTCGACAGTCTCGAGGCGGAACAGCGCGGCAAGTTCCTCGCCCCATGGCGTGCGCTTGAACCGCAGTTCGATCGTCTTGGCTGCGACGCTGCCGCCATCGACCGGCTCATTCCAGTTAACCGGCCACCAGGTCGTGGCACCACGCACAAAAACAAATGCAGTCATCGGTCCGTTCCTTACTTGGTCACAAAGGTGAATTCGTTGTTGCCGGTGCTGCCGGTCGGCACGAGCACCCCTGTGATGTTGCCAAAGATGCGGTTGTCCTCCTCCGTCCAGGTGATGGTTTCGATGAGGAGGCTCGAGCTGGCGATCTGGATGATATTGCCGGCCGTGATGCCGTGGGTCAGCGACAAGGCGACCTGAGTGCCAGCAATGATCGAGGCCGAATAATTCTTGGTGCCTGGCGCTGGCAGTTCGAACTTGGCCGTCACCTTGGCGCCGCGCCGGTCCTTCGAATCATCCTTGTCGAAGATGATGCCGCGCATTCCGGTCGTCGTGTAGAGCTTGGCCGACATGCCGAGATCGAGGGTGAATTCGCGCATACCGAGCGTGAAGGTGTCGATGCTGAAGACGGTGTTGGCGAGGTTGACTTCGACCGGCGCCGGATAGCTGGCCAGCGAGATGCCCGTCGAAGCGCCCGCGATGTAGATATCCGGATCGTTGCGGAAGATGCCCAGGCCGTCAAATTGCAGATACGGCGTCTGCTTCTCGATAAACTTGAACATAACGTTGCCGCGCACATAGGTCATTTCGTGCAGCAGCGTGTCCTTCAGCGCGAGGACCGATGCGGCGCCGCCATCGCCGGCCGACGTCAGGGGATAACCGACCTGGGTGCCCGTCGGCACGGCAGTACCGAACATGGCGCTGTTGAGAATCGCCGCCCAGGCAACGGCGGTGTTGGCGGTGCCGGAGCCTGACAGTTCGATCTCGAAGCTCAGCCCGCGGTGAATGCCGCTCGGGATCGACGGCACCGACCCGGCGAAGGGCTGCTCGATGCTGCGCTTCAGCGTCGTCACGTTGAACGGCGTGATGTCGAGCTTGCGCACTGTCAGCGCGTTGGCGGCGAAGGTGGGCGTCGCCCAGGTGCCGACAGTGGTCTCGGCCTTGAAGGCGAGAAAGGAGGTGGCGAGCATCTGGGGTTACTCCGGCTGAGCGGCGGCACCGGCCGCCATGTGATCTTTGATTACGTCCTGGGTGCCGCGGCGCTTGGCCGGCGGCGCGGGCTCGGCTGCCGCCGCTGCGGCCTCGGCGTCGGCGCGCAACATCCGCGCGGCCAGCGACTTGGGTTTGCCATCCTCGGCGAGCAGCACGCCGGTGGCAGTTTCGAAGATCCCGCCCTCGGCAGCATGATGCAGCGCCAGGTCATACCAGGCGGGCATTTCGGGGGCGTCTGAAGCGTCGCTCATCGGTCTCTCATCCTTGCTTGCGGAGGCGGTAATAGGTGCGGAAGCGCGTCGCCCAGCTGGCGCGGCCGCCGCCGACGCCGATCAGGCGCGCCGACACCGGCACGATCGGGCGATAGACATTGGCGTCGGGCGTCCAGCCCAGCAGCAGCAGCTTCAGCGCGTCATCCAGGCCGGCGAGTTCGTCGCGCGTCTTGCCACGCGCGGCGGCCGAGCTGACGACCGAAACCACATCGAAGTCGGCGTTGATGCCGACGACGAGCAGCCCGGCACCATCCTGTTCGGTTACCATTGCTTCGCCGGCCTGGACGACGAAGCAGGCGGGATAGGCAGCGGCTGCGACGCTTTCGACATCGGCAACCTGCTCGATGCCATCGACCAGGCGAAAGCCCAGCGCGGCGGCAGCGATATAATCGATGATCGGCCCCAGCTTCATGCGGCCAGCGCCTTTATGAGATGTGCATCGAGCACGGCCTCGATCTCGGCGAGATCAGCCTGGCCAAAGCCCATGAAAGGCCGCGCCGGGAAGACCCGGGGTTTCGGCACATTCTGGTGGCGGCGGCTCGTGCGGCCCCGCACGCTGCCGCCGAATTGGTGGATGGCGGCATAGATCAGGTTCGTGCCGGCCACCGCCGCCGTCGCGTCGCTTGCCGATGTGATCGACTGGCGCAGATGGCCCTTGTCGGTCAGCGTCAGGCCGCCATCTTCTTCGGCGCGCTGGCTCGGTAGCCATTTGATGCCATCGGGCCCGGTCTCGGCTTCGAAGCGCTCGATTGTTTGCGTGCGCATCATGTTGGCGATGGTGCGCATCGGTGCGGTGAAATCGACGCTGGCCTTGATGCCGGCCTCCAGGCGGGTGGTCAGCGTATCGGTGAAGGCGAATTCCAGCATCAGAACCCCCGCAGCGTGATGCGGGAGAACAGGCGATCGCCAGCCAGATTGGCGGCCGCATCGGTGCCGTTGACGAACAGCACCGGCGTGTCGTTCACCGTCGCCGGCGTCAGCGCGGCGGCACCGGGCAGCGTGATCAGCCCCTTGGCCAGGTCGCGCAGTTTCTGCTGGGCGCGATCGCGCACATCGATGACGCCGGCCGGGGCCTTGTCACCCCACAACCGGGCGACGGCCAGGTCATAGACAATCGTCGTGATCAGCGCCGGCACGGTGGCGAGCGGCGTCACATATTTGACCGCGAGATAGCCATCGACGTCGGCCTGGGCATCGGCCAGCGCCGTGGCAAGCCGCGCCACTTCGATGCGGCCATTGCCGATCGTGTCGGTCAGGCGAATGGCTTCATCCAGGCCGATGCGATCGACGAACGCCTGCGCTGTCAGATAGGGCGAGGTGACGCTGGGCACCTCGAAACCGAAATTGACGATGACGAATTCGGCGTCGAGCTCGTGCTCCTGGCCGGCGGTATCGGTGATGAGCACGACGACCAGATAGGTCTCGCCATCGGTGCCGCCATCCAGGCGCAGGCGCACCTTGGCGCCGGCAATGCCCTGCGCGCCAATCGTGAGCGCGGTGACGGCGGTGACCAGGCCGCGCGCCGTGACGGTGGCAGCGGCGATCGACGCGACCGTGCCGCCGGTGCCGAGCCGGGCGCTGAAATCGAATTCGTAGACGAGCTGCTCGCTGGGCTGTTTCAACTGGCGCATCAGCTGATCCCTCCGACCGGGCCAATGGCGATGATCCGCGCGCCGCCTGGCACGGTGGTGACGCGGCCGGCGGGCAGGTTAACGTCCCAGATGTTAAAATTCGTCGCGGTGAAGCCGGTGAAGGTAAAGCCGCCACCCGCCGCCGACACGGCGATCGCCGCCGCCTTGACCAGGCTGGCAGCGCCCGCGCCGCCGCCGGCAACAGCCGAAGCAAATCCGGCTGCCTTGG
>JANYCM010000195.1 GCA_025360285.1 Sphingomonadales bacterium | reverse complement strand
GCGCGCTGGGCACCGCCGCTGACGCTCGACAATATGGAAGGGCTGGCGGTGCGTCGGCAAGGGGATCGGCTGTTTCTGTATCTTGTTTCGGACGATAATCTGAACAGTCTGCAACGCACGGTGCTGATGAAGTTCGAGATTGACCGCGCGGCGCTCGCCCCCGGTGCGTGACTTTGCGCCCTCGGCTCGCTAAGCCGGCGGGGTGTCCAGAATCCCTGTCAGTTCCGCCCGCTCTGCCGCCCGTTTGGGGGCCGTCCAGGCCTTGTATCAGCATGACATGGGCGGCGATGCGATCGCCAAGCTGTTGCA
This sequence comes from Sphingomonadales bacterium, assembly GCA_025360285.1. Taxonomy (GTDB): domain Bacteria; phylum Pseudomonadota; class Alphaproteobacteria; order Sphingomonadales; family Sphingomonadaceae; genus Sandarakinorhabdus. The sequence goes on along the minus strand of JANYCM010000195.1, from coordinate 2,414 downwards.
TGAATTCCACACGCACCGGCTGGGAAAAGAAATCGAGGACGCCGTCTATGTCGATGCCGACACCGCCTTTTTCGATGATCTGGTCACCGGTGCGGCGGCGCGCCAGGATGAAATTGATGCGCTGATCAACAGCGCCCTGGCCGAAGGCTGGACTCTCGATCGGCTCGACAAGCCGATGCTGGCGCTGCTGCGGGCCGCCACCTATGAACTTGTCGCCCGGGCGGATATCGGCGCAGCGACGGTTATCGACGAATATGTCGATGTCTCCCATGCTTTTCACGCCGACAAAAAAGCCAAATTCGTCAATGGCCTGCTCGATACCGTTGCCCGACGGGTGCGTGTCGGCTGACATGACTGGCGAGCGCGACTTTATCGCGTCGCGTCTCGCCCCGCTTGCCACGACCGCTGCCGCGCGGGGCCTTGCCGATGATGCCGCCGTCTGGACCCCGCCGCTGGGCCGCGACCTCGTCTTTACCCATGATGTGCTTGCGGCGGGGGTGCATTATCTGCCGTCCGATCCGCCGGCAGATATTGCGTGGAAATTGCTGGCGGTGAACCTGTCCGATCTGGCCGCCATGGGTGCCGCCCCAGCCGGCGTGCTGCTCGGCCTGGCGCTGTCGGCGGCGGAGGATGATGACTGGCGCCGTGCCTTCACCCAGGGGCTGGGCCAGGCGCTCGATCATTTCGGAGTGGCATTATGGGGCGGTGACACGGTTTCTGGTATCAGCGCGGCTGTGCTGGGGTTGACCGCGATCGGCCACGTCGAACCCGGCACCGCCCTGTCGCGCGCTGGTGCTCGGCCGGGGGATCATGTCTGGGTCTCGGGCAGTATCGGCGACGCCGGGCTCGGGCTGGCAATTGCGCAGGTGACATTGCCCTTTGACAAGGCCTTGCTGAGCCGTTTTCGCCGTCCCGAACCGCGGCTTTCGCTGGGCCGGGCGCTGGTCGGTATGGCGACGGCGTGTCTCGATGTGTCCGACGGACTGCTGATTGATGCAGACCGGCTCGCCAAGGCCAGCGGCGTGGGCCTTGTCATCGATCTCGCGGTGCTGCCCCTTTCGATGGCCGCCGCTGCGCGGACCATCACCGATGCCGATTTGCTGGCGCGCGCGACGGCAGGGGATGATTATGAACTGCTGTTTACCGCGCCGCCCTTGGCCGATATCGCGGCAATCGCCGGCAGGACCCGGGTCACCCGCATCGGCCGGGTCGAAGCCGGTGCTGGCGTGATGCTTGCGGGCGGCAAAATCCTGCCCGATCGGCTCGGCTGGGAGCACTAACCCGAACGCCGCTTGCCATCGCGCCAAGGCTTTGCCATGGAGTCGCCACAAAGATCCGCCGCTGCGTCGGAATGACGCATAATGACGCGGGCGTTTTCTTGGGGGCCATTCGTTCATGAATATCGTTCTGATCGCTATCATCTGCGGTCTTGCCGCTGTCGCCTATGGCATTCTCACCTCGCGCCAGGTGCTGGCGGCGTCGCCGGGCAATGCCCGGATGCAGGAAATCGCCAAGGCCATTCAGGAAGGCGCCGGCGCCTATCTCACCAAGCAATATACCGCCATCGGCATCGTCGGGGTCATTGTCGCCGTGCTGGTCGCGGTGTTTCTGGGGCGGCTGCCCGCCATCGGCTTTGTCATCGGCGCCGTGCTGTCGGGCGTCACCGGCTTCATCGGCATGAATATTTCGGTGCGCGCCAACGTCCGCACCGCCGAGGCGGCGCGCAATTCGCTACAATCGGGGCTGACCATGGCATTCCGGTCGGGCGCCGTTACCGGCATGCTGGTCGCCGGTTTGGCGCTGCTCGCCATTGCCGGCTATTATTACTTCCTCACCTCGACGGGCATGGACCCGACCGGTCGCCCCGTAATCAACGCGCTGGTGGCATTGAGCTTCGGTGCCTCGCTGATCTCGATCTTCGCCCGCCTTGGCGGCGGTATCTTCACCAAGGCAGCGGACGTCGGTGCCGATATGGTGGGCAAGAATGAGCTGGGCTTTGACGAGGATGATGACCGCAACCCCGGCGTCATCGCCGATAATGTTGGCGACAATGTCGGCGATTGTGCCGGCATGGCCGCCGATCTGTTCGAAACCTATGTGGTCACCATCGGCGCCACCATGGTGCTCGTCGCCCTGCTGGTCGGCGGCACCGATGCGGCGCGCCTGATGACCCTGCCCTTGCTCGCCGGCGGTGTCTGCATCCTGACCAGCATCTTCGGCACGTTTTTCGTCCGCCTCGGCGGTGGCAGCATCATGGGGGCGCTCTACAAGGGCTTCATCGCCACGGCGCTGCTGTCGGTACCGGCGCTGAATTTCGCCACGCACATGATCTTTCCCGACATGAACGCCGTCATTTCGGTGAAGGTTGCCAGTGCCGAAGCCGCCACCGCCGTTGCCGCGCCGACCGATTTCAC
>JANYCM010000086.1 GCA_025360285.1 Sphingomonadales bacterium | reverse complement strand
AAGGCCGTCGGATCAATCTGCGAACTCTACTCCCCTCAGGAATGCTCAAACTATCTCAAAGCAGCCGGCTATGGTGCAGATTAAAAGCTCGATGCTCTAAAGCATTCGGATTTCGCGGCGATTCGGCGACGGTAGACGAATCAAGGCAACGTCGAGCATCATCCCACAAACCTTTGACGCTACAGGCTGGCGCGGTAAGGACGATGATGAGCCGATTGCATCCGCGATGGCTTTCCAAGATCACCTAGGAAGGGTGTGGATATCGTTTTCACTGGGAAGCAACCCGGCTCATTCACGCCAGTTCTGAGAGACCATTATGCCAGCAATCAAGAGCCGCTGGCCCAATACCGCTTCACTACCAATTATACCCAGCGGCGCGATCCCGCTAACACGAGACTTGATACGCACCGCTACCGGCTATGTCGTAAACCCAACTGCATCAGGAACATACGACGACCCTTCCCGATTGCGAACGTCCGCAAGCAGGCGCTAGCAGTCGCCGGAGTTGCCGACTCCTGCAAAGAAAAAGGCCCGCCTCCTTTCGGAAGCGGGCCCGTCTGCCGTCCGGCTCCCCAGCCTCAGAACTTGGCGCTCATCCGCGCGCCAAACGTGCGGGGGTCGGCATAGGCGCCGAAGAACCCGCTATACTGGGACCGCACGCCATTGACCGTGTTGATGCCGAAATCGGGGGCGACATTGCCGGCCGGATAGGTCTTGTTGTTGAACAAATTGGTCACGAACGCTTCGATGCGGAAGGTGCCGTTCTTGGCGCCCGCCCGCACATCGACCGTGGCGCGGCCCGGCGTATAGGCCAGATTGCCGATATCGGCATATTGCTTGCCGCGATAGACGACCGCCGAATTGGCAAACGGCGACCAATGCTCGGAACGTGCCTGTTCGTACGACAGCACGGCCGAGGCGGTGACCATCGGCGACAATGACAATTTCAGGCCGCGGTAATCGGTGCGGCCATAAATCGCGATATTACCTGGCGCGTTGTCGATATAGGCGATGCGGCGGGTATGGTTCCAGGCAAAGGTCGTATCCAGCGAGATTTCCGGCGTGAAATTATAATTGCCGGTGAATTCCAGACCATAGATTTCGGTCTTGCCGGTGTTGGTGACGATGCTCAGCGTGGTCGGCGGCGTCAGCGTGTCGATGATCTGGGCCTGGGTCACCTGCTGGTTGTCGACGATGCCATAATAGGCGTTGATGTCGAAATAGCCCTTGCCCTCGGGCAGATAGCCCTTGAAGCCGAGTTCGCCGATCGTCAGGCTTTCCTGCTGATAGGCGGGGTTGGTGACGCCGAACAACGACGTGATCTTGGCAACGGTCGCCGCATAGCAGCCGCACGTCTGGTAACGGGAATTGTTGGGGTCAAAGAAGCTCAGCAGCGCGCTGTTGAAGCCGCCGGGGCGACCGCCCTTGGCAAGCGACGCATAGATTTTCTTGCCACCACCGACATCATAATCGATCGAAATACGCGGGTAGAAGGCCTTGAACTTGTTGTCGAGAATCGGCGATGTCGCCACCACCGCCAGCGTTGCCGCGTTGAGCGTCTGGGTAAAGCGATCATCGACCTGGTAACGCGCCTCGGCGCTGAGCGTCAGCCGGTTGTCGGCGAGTTTCAGATAGCCGCCGGCGAAGAGCCCGATGGTCGTTGCGCGGTTGTCGCCGGGATTGAACACCCCGCCGGCGCCATTCATTGTCTGCACCGGATTGGGGTTCGCCACCGTCGGCTGGGTGTTGGTCTGAAACAGGTTCCACGCCTGATTGATGCTGCGGGCGTTGACATAATTGACCCCGGCGGTCCAGCTGAACGCCCGCTCCGGGTCCGAACTCAGCCGCAATTCCTGGCTGAAATCCTTGTATTTGTTGGCCAGGCCGAAGAACAGGATGCTGAACGGCGACGCCGAGTTGATCGGCTGCGCGGCGCCATCGATATCCTGGACAATCGTGGTGACATGATAGCCGGTGATTGCCTGCGCCTTCAGATAGTCACTGATCTGATAATTGATCACCGCATGGGCGTTGAACACATGGCGCTGCATGCCGGCCTGATGCTTGAAATGTTCGGCGGCGATATAGGGCGTATAGTTGAACAGCAGCGCTGCCATTTCCGCCGGAATATCGGTGCGCGAATAGGCAATGGCTTTCGAAACATTCGGCACCTGGCCGCAGATCGTCGCCCGCGCCAACGTCGTGGCGCCGTTCAGCGTGGCATTCTGCCCGACGACGCAGTTGGTGACGGCGCCCGGCACCGGCGCGCTGGTCGCGGTCGCCGGAATCGCATCCGGGAAGATGTTGACCGTTGCCGAGGGCCCGTCTTCATCGGCAAAGTAATTGGCATAGGTCTTGATCTCGAGCCCTGGGGCCGGGGTGAAATCGAGCGTCCCCGAAATCGACCGGCGCGACCGCGCGCCCAGCTTCTGGCCGGTCGGATCATAGGCATTGGTGATGAAGCCGTCGTTCTTTTCATAAAGCCCGGTCACACGAAAGCCGAGAATGTCGGGGATGATCGGCCCGGCGACGCTGGTTTCCAGCTTCATGGTGTTGCGTTCGGCATATTGGATATTGGTTTCGATGCCGATCTGTTTCGGGATCGCCTTGGTGCGATAGGCGATCGCGCCGGTCATCGTCGAACGCCCGAAATAGACATTCTGCGGCCCGCGCAGCACCTCGACCGCGCCGATGTCGAGGCTGCCGGGGATTTCATTGCCCAGCACCGCCGCGCCATCAAGGAACATCGACGCCGCCTGCTGGACACCGCCGCCGTTGTTGGCAAGGTTCAGCCCGCGGAAGATGATGGTGCGGTTGCCGCCGCGATCGTTGCGCGAATTGCCCTGGGTGAAGTCACTGAATTCAAGGCCGGGGACAAAATTGGCAATGTCGCGGGTGCTGGTCAGGCCGAGCTTTTCAAGCTTTTCCGAACTCACCACGGTGATCGCCAGCGGCACGTCGACGATCGATTCGTTGCGGCGGCGGGCGGTGACGATGATCTCGCTGGTGTCAGTGGCCGTTTCTGCGGCGGTCCCGGCGGCAGCGGCAGTCGCGACCGGCACCGGTGCGGCGACCAGCATTTCGGGCCAGAGTGTCAGGCTCGCCAGAGCCGTGGCGCCGTAGAGCGCGGCAGAAGTCGAAAAGCGCATGAGTGACCCCCTTGATCGAATTCGGTTTGAGCGACGATTCAGATATGCACGGCGTCTGCGGCCGGCTTGACCTCAACCTTCGATAAATGAATGAGGCGCGGGCCGGACACCAACAAGGCCGGTCGCATGTTCCCCCATCAATCGGGTAAATTACAGTTGTGCGACAGTGATGAACGCCGACAGCGGTGCAAAACAGCAACACTTTGGGGGGGCCATTGCCAATACTTAACCGGCCAGCGGTTGCGGCGGCCATTGCCGCGCCCACCGTGCGCCGGCAATTATAGTCTCGCCGCGTGGCGGCGATCATAGTCTGTCCGCGTGGCGGCGATCATGGTCCCGCCGGATCAACCAGGGGTATCCACCGTGCGCTACCGCCAATTGGGCCATTCGGGATTGACCGTTTCAGCGGTCGGCCTTGGCTGCAACAATTTCGGCGGCAGCGCCGTCAATGCCCCTGGCGGCACCGTCTATGGCGCCATGAGCCTGGATGACGCCCGCGCCGTCATCGATGCGGCCTTCGATGCCGGGGTGACGTTTTTCGATACCGCCGACGTCTATGGCCATGGCGGATCGGAGGAACAGCTGGGGCACATCCTGAAGGACCGCCGCCACCGCGTCGTCATCGCGACAAAATGGGGTTCGGGGATGGACCCGGCGGGCCCCGACGCCTGGGGTTCACGCCGCTATATCCGCCGCGCCTGCGAAGCGTCGCTGCGGCGGCTCGGCACCGATTACATCGATCTTTACCAGATGCACTGGCCGTGCCCGCGCACGCCGATTGCCGAAACGCTGGCGGCGCTCGATGAACTGACGCGCGAGGGCAAGGTGCGCTACACCGGTCATTCGCACTTCACCGCCTGGCAGCTTGCCGACGCCGACTGGACGGCGCGGTCGGGCGGCCACGCACGCTTTGTCGCGGCGCAGGATCATTACAGCCTGTTGGCGCGCGGTATCGAAGCCGAATTTCTGCCGGCCTGCGCACGCTTCGGCGTCGGCCTGCTGCCTTATTTTCCGCTCGCCAACGGCTGGCTGACCGGCAAATACCGCCGCGACCGGCCGGCACCGGCGGACACGCGCATGGCGGGCCGCGCCATCGACGGCCGCACCTATGACGTGATCGAGGGTCTGGCGGCCTTTGCCGAGGCGCGCGGGTTGACGATGGTCGATGTCGCCATCGGCGCGCTGCTCCACCGGCCCGAAGTGGCCTGCGTCATCGCCGGGGCAACCCGGCCGGGGCAGGCGGCGGCGAACGCCAGCGCCGCCGACTGGATCGCCAGCGCTGCCGACATGGCCGAACTCCACACGCTACTGGGCGCGCCTTGAGCGGCGGCGCCCTGCCCGGCGCGCGCGCCGCCGAATTCCGCCGGGCCTGGCGCGTCGTCCTCGCCAGCGCCTTTGGCGCGGGGACCGGGGCAGTGCCCCTGGCCTTTTACAGTTTCGGCGCCTTTGTCGGGCCCTTGTCGCAGGCGTTCGGCTGGAGCCGCGCCGCCATTACCGCGGCCCCCCTGTTCCTGACGATTGGCGGGCTGGTGGCCGGGGTGGCGGCGGGGGCTTTGGCCGACCGCTTTGGCGCGCGCCGCATCGCGCTCTGGTCGCAACTGGCGCTGGTCGCGGCGTTCGTGGCCATGTCGCAGCTGCCCGCCTCGCTGCCGCTGTTCTACCTGGGTTACGCCGCCATCGCCGTGCTGGGGGCGGGCACGATGACCATGACCTGGAGCCGGGCGATCTGCGGCTGGTTCGTGTCGGCGCGCGGCCTGGCGCTCGGCCTGTCGCTGATCGGCACCGGGCTGATCGGCGCACTGATGCCAAGCTTTATCGGCTGGCTGACCGCAGCGGGGGGCTGGCGCAGCGCCTATCTCGGGCTCGCCGCGCTGCCACTGCTGCTGGGGTTTCCACTGACACTGGCGTTTTTTCGGGAACCCGCGCCGCGCGGTGCCGGGGCCATGGTTGCGCCCGAAGCCGGCCATGGTTTTGCCGAAGCGCTGCGCACCCGCTGTTTCTGGCAGATGGCCCTGGCCTTTTTCATCGTCGCTGTCGCCATTGCCTCGGTGATCGTCCATGCCGTGCCGTTGTTGACCGACCGCGGCATCGGCAAGGGCACGGCGGCGGCCCTGGCCGGGCTGATCGGTATCGCGGTCACCATCGGCCGGTTGATCAGCGGCGCGCTGCTCGATCACGTGCGCGGGCCATTGGTGGCCTTCGGCATGTTCGTGCTGCCGGCGCTGTCCTGCGTGCTGCTGGTCTATGCCGGCGACAATCTGTGGTTGTGCGGCATCGCCATCGCGCTGGTCGGCCTGGCAGGCGGCGCCGAGCACGACATCGCCGCCTATTTCTGTGCCGGATTCTTCGGGCGGCGCAATTATGGCGCGATCTATGGCCTGCTCTACACGCTCTATGGCGTCGGCAGCGGCATCGGCCCGCTGCTCGCCGGCCGGGCCCATGATGCGACCGGCAACTACAACCAGGCGCTGCTCGCCGGGGCCGCCATGTTTGCGCTGTCGGCGCTGCTGATCGTCAGGTTGCAGCCGCCGCCGCGCCGCTAAAACTCCGCCAGATGGCCCCTCAGTGTCGTCGCGCCATAATCCCGCCGCACCAGCCCGCGGCGTTGCAGGATCGGCACCAGCCCGTCGAGTATTTCGGCCAGATAGCGCCGCGTCAGCGGGCGGGCGTGCATCAGGAAACCATCGCCGCCGATTTCGGCCATTGCGGCTTCCATCTTGTCCGCCACCTGTTCGGGGGTGCCGATCAGTTTGAGCGAGGTGGTTTCCTGTTCGTACAGGGTCTCGCGCAGTGAACGACCGCGCGACGAGGCCTTGAGCGACGCGACAAAGCCCTGGAAACCCTCGATGCTGGCGGGATCGATATCGGGAAACGGCGCATCCAGATCGAACTGCGTCCAATCCAGGCCGGTGTGCAGCGTCAAGCGGCCCAGCCGCTGCGCCAAAATCGTCGGGGTCATGCCGACAATCTCTTCATAACGCTGCTGCGCCGCCGCTTCGGTGTCACCCACGACCGGCGAGATCAGGTACATGACCTTGGCGTCATCGGGGTCGCGGCCATGCGCCACCATGCGGGCGCGGATATCGGCGCGAAAATCCTTCAGCGCCTGCACACTGTCCTGGCCAAAGGTCGAACACAGGATGACATCGCTGTGCTTGGCGGCAAAATCACGGCCTGCCGGCGATGATCCGGCCTGGCAGATGGCGGGGCGGCCCTGTGGTGAGCGGGTAGTGTTCAAGGGCCCGATGGAGCGGTGATATTTTCCTTCGAACTTGAACTCGCGGAACTTGGTCGGATCGACATAGCGCCCGGTTTCGGCACTCATCTCCCAGGGGTCGGGGTCCCAGGCATCCCAGAGCTGCTTGACCAGATCGAGCATTTCATCGGCGATGGCATAGCGTTCGTCATGCGGCGGCTGCTTGTCACGGCCAAAGGCCTGCGCCGCCCAATCCTCGCTCGAGGTGACAACGTTCCAGCCCGCCCGGCCGCGCGACACATGGTCGATCGAATTGATCTGCCGGGCGAGCAGGAAGGGCGGGTAAAAACTGCTCGAAAACGTCCCGATGATACCCAGCCGCTGCGTCACCTGGCTGAGCACCGACATGACGATCATCGGATCGATACGCGGTTCCAGATTCTGCTTGTCGTTGGTCAGAACGACATGGTCCTCGATCATGATGAAGTCGAATGCCGCGCTTTCAAGCTGGCGCGCCATGTCCTTCAGGAAATCCAGCGTCTGCCAGCGATCGGGATAGATGTCATTGCCCGCCCAGCGGTCGGCACCATTGGCGGTCCAGCCATGGGCGCGGGGATTTGTGAACCAGGCAAGGTGAAACATGGCAGCTCCTCAACTGCCGCCATGCTAGCGAAGCCGCGGCGCCATGGGGAGGCGAACCGCCATTGCCCCGCTATCCGGTGACGCCGGCACCGGCACTGGCGCCGGCACCGGCAAGCGCGCAGCATCGCCGCGTGCAACAGGAATTTTCGCAAACCCCCGGCGCCCGCGGCCGCATCGGCGTCATCCAGCCGGCGCCCGGCGTCATGCTGGAACATGAATGGCCGCAGCTGTTGCCGCCGGGGCTGTTGTTCCCGGTGGCGCGCGTCCGGCTGACGGGCGGCACCGCCGCCGATTATGCCGCGCTGGCCGCGGCTGCCCCCGCCGCAGCGGCCGATCTGGCATCCGCAGCAGCGGGTGTGATCGTCTTTGCCTGCGCCATTGGCAGCCTGTATGCCGGCGCCGCCGCCGAAGCGGCACTGGCCGAACGCCTGGCCGCCGCCGCCGGGCGCCCGGCGCTGACCCTGGCAGCAAGTTCGGTGCGCGCGCTGCACCATGTCGGCGCCCGCCGCATCGCCATCCTGACGCCTTATGCGCCCGATGTGAACGCGCTGGTCGCCGCCTATGCGACCAGCCAGGGCCTGGGCGTTGCCGGGTTCATTGCTGCCGGCGCGCCGATCGCCAGCGTCGGCGATATCGGCCCGGCCGGCGTCGCCGCGATCGCCGCCGCCGGGCTGCGCGACCTGGCGGATGCCGATGCCCTGAAGATCGATGCCCTGTGGATTCCGTGCACCGCCATCCAGACCGTCGCCGCCATCCCGGCGATCGAAGCGGCAACCCGCGTACCGGTGATCAGCGGCAGCCAGGCGCTGCTTTGGGATGCGCTGCGCACGCTGGCGATCGGCGATGCGATTGCCGACGGCGGGCGGTTGTTCGGTTAGAGTCGATTGCATTCGGGCGTACCAGCCCGCGCCCGCGCCCGGCCACCCTGTTCAGAATAGTTTCGTTGGGTGGCCGGGCGAGAGCGCGGGCTGGCACCGCAAAACAGCAAAAACCTTTACCACGCCCGCAATTCGCGCACCGGTGCCGCCGCTGTGCCGAACTTGGGCAGGTCGAAATCGAAATCCGCATCGACTTCTTCATGCGATGCGGCGGCCTCGCCGATGCGGTCGGCAAGCCGGCGCAGTTGCGGCGCAAAACGTTCGACAACCATCGCGCCGGTCAGCGCCCTGGTCATGTAGATCATCAGCAATGACGCGACATAGCGGCCGCCGACGAACACCGGAAAGGCAATGCTTTGTTCGGGATTGTTGTTCGGCGGCGGTTGAAAGGCAAAGCCGTTCTGGCGCACCGGTTCGGCAAGCATTTCGAGCATCCGCAAATTGCCGGCGCGTTCGCGGTTGAAGGGATCGGCTGATTCGGCCAGCATCTGGCGCATCGCCTCCTGGCGTCCGGGCGCGGCATGGGCAAAGGCGACCAGCCCGCTGGAAGAATTGAGCATGGCGATTTCCGCCCCCACGCGGCGGCGGCTGAGCCACAGCGAAGTGGCCGGATCGGTCGTCGCCCGCAGCACCATATGGTCGCCGGCCGGGGTGGCGATGGCCAGCGGCCAGCCGATCTGCTGGGTGACGCGGTGCAGGATCGGCATCGCCGCCTCGATGATCCAGCAATCATCGGAAAAGCCGCCCGACAACGCACAGACCTTGGCGCTGAGCCGGTAGCGCTTGTCATCGGGAACCCGCCGCACATAGCCTTCGGCGACCAGGGTCAGCATGATGCGTTCCGCCGTAGTGCGCGGCAGATCCATGATCCGCGCCAGTTCGGTGATCGACACGGTTTCGGTCTGGTTGAGCAGCGCGAGCACCTTCAGACCCCGCTTTAACGACCGAAGTTCCTGATCCTCCTTCATTGCCGATCCCTTTTGGCTGCGCCGCCGGATTGCTGCCTGAAAAAGATATCACCGAAGAGCGGGCAGGCAATTGGGTCGCATTAGAAAGCCCTGTGCTATGCGGATTACGCAACACACATCGCCCGGCACCTCGGGCAGGCTGAACGGCGCAGGCAGCAGGGGGAATCGCACATGGACGGCACAGCGCCAGAGCTGAACGGGCTGAACGGCGCGGCCTATCCGCCGGCGCGGCGCGGCTGGCTGCTGGTGACGGTGCTGGTCGCGGCCTATGCCGTGTCGTTCGTCGATCGCCAGATTCTCAGCCTGCTGGTCGATGATCTGCACCGCGGCCTTCATGTCGATGATGCCCATATCGGGCTGTTGCAGGGGCCGGCGTTCGGGGTCTTCTATGCCGTGCTCGGCATGCCCTGCGGCTGGCTGGCCGATCGGGTGTCGCGGGTCCGGCTGATTGCCACCGGCCTGTTGCTGTGGACTGTGATGACGGCACTTGGCGGGCTGGCGCCGGATTTCTGGACCTTGTTTGCCACCCGCATGGGGGTCGGCGTCGGCGAAGCGGCGCTGGTCCCCGCCGCCGTCTCGCTGCTCGCCGATACATTTCCGCGTGAACGCCGGGTGCTGCCGCTGGCGGTGTTCACCGGCGGGGTGTCGCTGGGCACCGGCCTCGCGCTGGCGCTGGGCGGCGGGCTGGTGGCCTTTGCCCGCGGCGGCGCCGGCGACCTGCCGCTGATCGGCGGCTGGCTGGCGGCGCAGACGCCGTGGCAGGCCGTGCTGGTGATGGCGGGCAGCCTGGGAATTCCGTTAGCCTTCATCATGCTGCTGTTCCGCGAACCGCCCCGGCAAGGCCTGCATCCGGGGGATGCGCCCCAGGTGTCGCTGTTCGCCTGGCTGGGGCAGAACCGCCGGCTGTTTCTCGCCATGTTCGGCGGCGCCGCCATGCTGTACATCTTTTCCAACGCCTTTTCGGCCTGGCTGCCCAGCCTGTTCATCCGCGGCTTCGGCTGGGGACCGGCCCAGGTCGGCGCCGCGCTGGGCCTGCCGATTGCCGGCATCGCGGTCAGCGGCAATTTTCTGGGCGGCGGCATCGCCACCCTGCTGGCGCGGCGCGGCCATGCCAATGCCACGGCGATGACCATGGCGCTGGGGGCGCTGGTCATGGTGCCCGTCGCAATCCTTGGTCCGCTGGCCGGCGATGCCGCCACGGCACGGGCGGCGGCGATCGGTGTCTATTTCGCGATTGCGCTGTGCTTCGGGGTCGCCACCGCCAGCTTTGTCGCCGTAACGCCGGCGGCGCTGCGCGGCCAGGTCGTGGCGCTTTACCTGCTGATCGGCAATCTGTTCGGCATGGGGCTGGGGCCGCCCGCCGTCGGCCTGCTGCTCGACCGCTTCTTTCAGGATCCGGCGCGGGTCGGCACGGCGCTGGCCATTGTCGGGGGCATCACCGTCACCAGCGGCGCGGCACTGCTGCTGCTCGCCCTGCGCCGTCACGCCGCGCGGGCGGCGGCGATGCCGGCATGAACCCCCGGGCCGCGCCGCTACTCGCCGCCGCGCTGGCCGGCTGCACGGCGGTCCCCGCCATGGTCCGCGTTCCCGCCGGCGCCTTCACCGCCGGCAGCCCGGCCACCGAAACCGCCGCCGTCCATTACCCCGCCGCCAATGCCGCGCGCGAACAGCCGCAGCGCCGGGTCAGCATCGATCACGCCTTTGCCATCGGCCGCACCGAAGTCACCCGCCGGCAATTCGCCCGCTTCGCCCGGGCAGTGCATTTCACCCCCGATGGCCCGTGCAGTTTCGAAACCGCCGCCGGCACCTGGCAGGCCGATCGCGCCCATGACTGGCAGCATCCGGGTTTCCGCCAGACCGGCGCCCACCCGGTGGTCTGCGTCAGCTTTGCCGATGCGCAAGCCTATGCCGGCTGGCTGAGCACCGCGACCGGCCGGCGCTTGCGCCTGCCCGGCGGCGATGAATGGGAATATGCGGCGCGCGCCGGCACCAGCGGGCCGCGCTGGTGGTCGGGATGGCCCGGCCCGGATTGCGCCTATGGCAATCTTTCCGACCAATCGCGGGCGCGCACCCGGCCCGGTGGCCAGGTCGATCCGGACCATGGCTTTGCCTGTGACGACGGCCATGCCGAAACCGCCCCGGTCGCGCGCTTCAGGCCCAATCCCTGGGGGCTGTACGACGTCATCGGCAATGTCTGGGAATGGACCAGTGACTGCGAAGGCCCGGCCGACGACCCCTGCCGGTCACGCCTCGATCGGGGCGCATCCTGGGGCAATTCACCCAAATATGTCCGGTCGGCAGCGCGCCATCCCGATCTGGCCGGGGCGCGCACGACGGTGCTGGGCTTCCGGCTGGTCGAGGATCTGCGCTAGATTCGACTGCCTTTTGTTTGAACCGTCATCCCGGGCTTGACCCGGGATGACATGGCACATTCAATCAAAGTGAATCGGAATCGCCGCTATTCCCGTACCGCGCCGACAACACTCACCGGCGGCAACTGACCCTTCAGGTAAACCGCCTCGCGCGTCGCGCGGAAGATATTGGCGGCGGGGAAACCGGCATCGGTGAAGGCGGCTTCGAAATCCAGGCCCTTGTAGCCGATGGCAAAGGGTTCATTGGCATTGTTGCCGAACCAGCTGGTGATCAGGTTTTCAAACGGATCATGATAGGGCGGTGCACCGCCGTCATGCGCCGTCACCCCGCCTTTGGCGAGCAGGCGGTGCGATTCGGCGAACAGGCCCTTGATCACCGGCACCGGGCATTCGTGCGTCACCAGCATCGACACGACGATGTCGAAATACCCGTCGGGGAAGTCGGTCGCGGTGCCGTCCTGCTGGCTGTAATGGATCGGGACGCCCAGCGATTCGGCGCGGGCATGGGCATAACGCACCTGGGGCGCGCCGATATCGATGCCATGGACCTCGGCATCGGGATAGGCGGCCTTCCACGGCAGGGTGGTAAAGCCCGGTCCACAACCGATATCAAGGATGCGGCGCGGCTTCAGATCCGGAAAGCGCGCCTTGATGATTTCGGCCATGGCGACGCCCAGGCCTTCATTCTGGGCACCAAGCCCACCGAACGAAAACACATGCACGCCGCGATCATACAGCGCCCCGGCAAAGACATCGTCCGGGCCCAGTTCGGTGTGGAAATTGCCCGGCATGACATGGATATCGACCGCATCGATGTAGCGCGGGATCGGCATGGCGGGGTTGGTGCGCACGCTGCCCAGCGCGCCGGCCCGGGGCCTGGCGCGGGCGTTGAGATCGGGCAGCTGGCGTTCGATGCTTTCGCCGACGGTATCCCACACCAGTTCCTGAGCGGCGCGGCCAACGGCATTGAAGCCGCGGTAATAAAAGCTCGATTCCATCAGGGCTTCGGCCTCGCGGCTGTCGGCGGGCGGGCGGCCATGCTTTCTTTCGAATTCGGGCAGCAGCCTGTTATGATAGACTTCGCGGGTGCCGGGGAAGAGATCGGTGGTGAAGCACTGGCGCAGCGAGGCGCAGAAATCCTCGCGCGCCGCCTCGTCATGGGTGGCGCGGGGCAGGATGGCGTGACGGTCCTGGAACATGGCTCCGACTCCTATCGCAAAACAGTATAGCCGATCGCCTCGACAGCGGCGGCAATGATTTCCTCATCGACATCGGGCATCCCGCCCGATACCGCCGCGGCGCCGACGGTAATGCCGTCCTTCTGGACAACAATACCGCCGCCCAGCGGCACGAAGCGGCCGCCGGTCGCTGCCGTGATCGCCGCAACCGCGGCGGCATCGGTAAAGGTTTTTTGCAGCGACAGCGACGTGCGGTTGAAGCCCAGCGCCGCGCGCGCCTTGCCGGTGGCGGTATCGGTGCCGAAAATGCCCTGGCCGTCGGCACGCATGGCAAGGCGCAGATTACCGCCGACATCGGTGACGACGACGCTCATGTTGACAACGCCGCGCCGGGCGCCTTCGGCAAAGGCCAGTTCGGCGATTTTGGAGGCGATAGCGAGCGGGATCATTTGGTCTTCTCCAGCGCTGCTTCGCGTTCTTCGGTAATGGCACGCAGGACGCGTTTCAGCATGGCAGTGCGGGTGGCGGCACGCGCCAGATGGCGTTCGGGCGTCAATTCATAGGCTTCGATGGCGGCGCTGGTCGCGGTGCCGCCCAGCTCGGCCACGGCCTCATGGGTGTCGAGCCGATCGCGCAAGGCCGACACTTCGGACATCAGCGCAACGAACATCACCATCATCTGGTCAATGTCTTCGGGTCGCAGATATTTTGGGCGCGGCTGGCCCTTGGCCCAGCGCCGGCGGGGCCGCAGCCCTGTGGAATCAGCGCCCGGGGAATCTGCCTCAGTCATGGCCGCCTTGTCGCCGACCGGGGGCGGTGCGGCAAGCGGCGCGCCAGGCGGCGCCCGCTATCCGGTGTTGCGGCGGCCGCCGCGCCGCCGCCGCTCAGCCGGTCCCAATTCGCCACCGCATAGCGGTGCGGGGCGGGCGGTACCTTTGAATTGTCAGGGCTGTGGTTAGCAAATGGCGCCATGGCCAGCCGCAAAACCCCCTCCACCAACACCCGCGACAATGATGTGATTGCCGCGCTGCACGCGCTGCTCGGTCCGGCGTATGTCGAATGCGCGCTGGAAAGCCGGGTGTTCTATTCGACCGACATGAGCCGACGCGGCGAAGTTGCCTTTGCCGTCATCGCGCCGGGAACCCCCGAACAGGTGGCACGTGCCGCGGCGTTGTGTACCGATGAAGGCTTTGCCGTCATCCCGCGCGGCGGCGGCTTTTCCTATACCGGCGGCTATCTGCCGATTACCGAGCGCAGCATCATCATCGACATGCGGCGCTTGCAGTCGATCGAGATCGACCCGGACAACATGATCGTCACCGTCGGCGCCGGCGTTACCTGGCATGACCTGTATCAGGCGCTGAAGGGGCAGGGCCTGCGTACCCCCTATTTCGGGCCGATGTCGGGCTATGGCGCGACGATCGGCGGGGCGCTGTCGCAAGGGTCCTTCTTCCTTGGTTCGACACAATATGGCCCGGTGGCCGATTCGGTGCTGGCGGTGGAAGTCGCACTGGCCGATGGGAGCCTGATCCGCACCGGATCCTGGGCCGGCACCACGCACCCGTCGGCGTTTTACCGCAGCTACGGCCCCGATCTGACCGGCATGTTTCTGGGCGATACCGGGGCATTCGGCCTGAAAACCCGCGCCGCACTCAAACTGATCGCCTTTCCACAGCACCAGCGCTTTGCCAGCGCGGCGTTTGAAACGGGCGCCAGCGGCCTCGCCGCGCTGTCCGAGATCGCCCGCGCCGGCATTGCCGCCGAATGCTATTTATGGGACCCCTATTTCGTCAAACAGATGGCCGATGCCAGCCAGGGACTGGCCGACGACCTGAAATTTCTGGGCGGGGTGGTAAAGACCGGCGGCTGGCGCGGTCTGGTCAATGGCGCCCGCTTGGCAACCGGCGGCAAGGCGGCGCTGTCAGGGCAATATCATGTGCTGAATGTCACCATCGATGATTTCAGCAGCGCCGGGGCCGAGGCCAGGCTGGCCGCCATCACCGCCATTGCCGCGCGGCATGGCGGCGCCGCGCTGACCCCCGCCGCACCGATGGCGATGCGCGGCACGCCGTTCACCGATTTCAATGCCCCCGCCCGCCGGGCGCCGCGTCGCAACCTGCCGACCAACGGC
Source organism: Sphingomonadales bacterium (assembly GCA_025360285.1). Classification (GTDB taxonomy): domain Bacteria; phylum Pseudomonadota; class Alphaproteobacteria; order Sphingomonadales; family Sphingomonadaceae; genus Sandarakinorhabdus. The sequence goes on along the minus strand of JANYCM010000086.1, from coordinate 11,704 downwards.
CTGATCAGTCATGGCGAAGCCCCGGCAACGCTGGCCGAGCTGCGCGCGCTGATCGACCGCGAAAAGCCGGCGCTGGCCGCCGTCGGGGCCGAGGCGGGGATGATCTGCTTTGCCGTCGGCGGGCAGGCGGTGTGCATCGAACCGATCACCTATTGGGACGACCCCGAACATTTCCTGCACGATCGGACCCGCCAGGTCAGCGACCTGAAGGGCCTTGGCGCGCACGCCGACCGCCCGGCGGCAACCAAGGCGGCGCTGGCGATGCGCGCGCAGTTCGCCGCGATTTTTGCAGCGCACGGCGCCGCCCATGTCCAGATCGGCAAATCCTATCCCTGGCTGGCGACGCGCATGCCCGGCGTTGCCGGGCTGGTCCGCAATTTCAAGGCAGCGGTCGATCCGCGCGGCCTGGTCAACCCCGGCTCGCTGGGGCTGATGTAGCGGGGGCTGCGATCCCCCGATCGCCGCGCCATCACGCCCCCTTCCCCCGGCGCGCCCGCGTGCTAAAAGCCCCCTCGCCATGCACCGCTTTGCCAACCCCGCGCGCTTCCTGCGCATCGCCCGCTGGGCGACGCCGATCACGCTGGGGCTGGGGCTGATCCTGACGTCGGTGGGGCTGTGGATCGGCCTGTTCGATTCGCCGCCCGACTATCAGCAGGGCGAAAGCGTGCGCATAATGTATGTCCATGTGCCCGCCGCCTGGCTGGGTTCCGCCGGCTATTTCGGCCTCGCCGTCGCCAGTGCCACCGCGTTGATCTGGCGGCACCCGCTCGCCACCATTGCCGCCCGCGCCATCGCACCCGCCGGTGCCGCCTTCACCGCCATCTGCCTCGTGTCGGGCTCGCTGTGGGGCAAGCCGACCTGGGGCACCTATTGGGTGTGGGATGCGCGGCTGACCTCCCAGCTGGTGCTGTTGTTCCTCTATCTCGGCTATCTGGCGCTGTCGGCATCCGAAGGTGAGAGCGGCGAAAATCGCAAGGGCGCCGCCATCCTGGCGCTGGTCGGCGCCATCAACCTGCCGATCATCAAATATTCGGTCGAATGGTGGAACACCCTGCACCAGGGGTCGAGCATCAACGTCCTGGCCGGCAAATCCACCATCGCCCCGGCCATCCTCACGCCGCTGCTGGTCTCGGTTGCCGGCTTCACCCTGTTGTTCGCCGCCATCGTGCTGATGCGCATGCGCGCGCTGATTGCCGAGCAGCGGGTCGAGGCGCGGTCGCGCCGCCTCGCCGAGGTGCTGGCATGATCGAACGTCCCGACCTGTGGGCCGCCTACATCTGGCCGGCCTATGCCCTGACCATCGGCGGGCTGGTGGTGCTGCTGGTCTGGAGCCTGTACACCATGCGCGCCGCCGAAAAGCGCGCCGAGGACATGAAACGCCGATGAAACTGAAGGCCAAGACCCAGCGGCTGTATCTGGTCATCGGCGCCATGACGGCGCTGGGCGGTGCCGGCGCACTGGCCTTTTCGACGCTGGGCGACAAGGCAACCTATTTCTATGCGCCCAGCGATCTTGCCGGCAAGGCACCGCCCACCGCGGCGATCCGGCTGGGCGGCATGGTCGAAAAGGGTTCGCTGGTGCGCGCCGGGCAGACGGTGCGCTTCATCGTCACCGACAATGCCAAGACCTGGCCGGTCACCTATACCGGCATCCTGCCCGACCTGTTCCGCGAAGGCCAGGGCGTGATCGCCGAAGGCAAGATCGACCCCGGCACGGGCGTCTTCACCGCCGAAACCATCCTCGCCAAGCATGACGAGAAATATATGCCGCCGGAGGTGGCAGGGGCGATGCACAAGGTGAAGAGCGTTACGTAGGGGCGGGGGGCTGATATTGCCCCCGTTACGATTCCGCCCGTCATTTGGGCGAAGCAAGAATGTAGGGGAAGCAGGACGCATGGGCAAAGCCCATGCCGACGTCAGACGAGTTCGGCCAGCGAAGCTGACCGCCTCGCTGGCCGAGCTTGCGCGAGTCCGCGCGCAGCTTCGCTGCGCGTCGGCCGCGCTGCGCTTAGAACTTCGTCCGCACTGTCACGCCATAGGTCCGCGGCTCCGCCGGGAAGGTGATGTACAGCTGGTTGGCCGAGGCCTGCAGCCCGGTGGCCACACCGCGCGTCGTGCCGCTGCCCTGCGCCGGGGCGTCGGCGGCGATCTGCTGATATTTCTCATCGAGCAGATTCTGCGCCCAGAATTCAATGCCCCATTTGCGGTTCGGGCCATACAGGCCAAGCCGCGCATTGACGACGGCAAAGCCCGGCTGGATCTTTTCATAATCCAGATCGGAGCCGGTGTTGATCGCCGACTGATAGCGCGTATCGACATAGAACAGCCCGGACATGTTGTCGCCGATCGGCGGGGTCCAGGCAAAGCTCGCCGTCGCCACATATTTCGGCGCATTGGAAAGCTGCCGGCCCGGCAATTGGAACAGCGCCGCCCCCAGCGAGGAACCCGCCGTCCCGGTCAGGTTCTTGGCATATTTGGTTTCGGCATAGGTCATCCCCGCCGTTACCGCGATATTGCGCGCCGGGTAGATATAGGCTTCCAGTTCCAGACCCTTTGACGTCACGCCGTCCTTCAGGCGATTGGTCGGGCAGGCGCTGTTACCGGCAATGGCATCGGCATCACGGCCGCCCAGATCATCCTTGCAGGCTTCGATGTTGGTGACCTGGAAATTGGTGCCGTTAAACAGGTTGAGCTGGAAATCCTTGAAGGATTCATAGAACAGCGCCGCGTTCAGCTTGAACTGGCGATAATCCAGCTTCAACCCGACTTCAAAGGCGTTGACGATTTCCGGCGAGAATTGCAGGTCAAAGGCACTGGGTGCCGCCGGTGCCAGAGCGGCGGTATCAAGGTTATAGCCCCCCGCCTTGTAGCCGCGCGAGAAGCTGCCATAGACCAGAATCTCTTCGATCGGCTTCACCGACAGCACCGCGGTGCCGGTCAGTTTCTGCTCGCTGCGCGACGCGCCGGGTGCCGAATCGGCAAAGCCCGGCCCGGCGGTGCCGTTGATCGCGCACGGAATGCCCGACAGGCCGACCAGCGCCGTCGCCCGCAACGCCGCGCAGAAGGTGTTGTTGTGGTTGAAGCTTGTCGTCAGCTTCTTTTCGTCATGCGTGTAGCGCAGGCCGATGGTCAACAGCACCTTGTCCGGAATGATCGACAACACGTTGTGCGTGAAGAAGGCGTAATTGGTGCCGCGCTGCTTGTAGACATCGTTGACGATACCGGTGCCGTTGATCAGATTGGTGCCGGCCGCCGGCACAAAGCCGATCGCCGCCGCCATATTGGCATAGCCGCCGCGCGGATCGAAACCACCGGCACCCAGCGGTGACAGGCCGGCCAGGCCGCGCACCGTGGCGCTGGGGCTGGCCGCCGCGAGCGTGCGGTTGAAGCAGCTGCTGTCGTTGGTATCGACCAGCGCCGAACCGCCAAAGGCCAGCGAGAACAGGCAGTTGCCGAACTTTTCGGCATCCTTGCCGAACTTCAGATCGTCGGTCGACGTGAGGATTTCATGCGAGAAATAACCACCGACGAGGAAATCCAGCCGGTCATTGAAGGCATTGCCCTGCAGGCGGACTTCCTGAGTGAAAGTCTGGAATTTGCGCAGCGCATCATTGCGATACAGCACGTCCAGCTTGTTGAAATCGCCGTCCTGCGCGCCATTGTTCTTGTATTGGCGATAGGCCGTGATCGAGGTCAGATTGGCGAAGCCCAGATCGCCGTTGATTTCCGCCGAACCACCAAAATCCCGGGTCCGCTGCATATAGCTGCGGCCCGGCGAGATCGTCACGCTGCGCGCATATTTGCTGCCATCGGTCGGCAGTGAAAATGCCCCGCCCAGCGCCTGGATGATCGGCACCAGCGTATTGGGCGATGAAATCAGATTGCCGTTGGCATCCCGCGACAGGTTCTGCACCGGCGTCACATAGGAGGCGGCGCAGCATTCTTCATTCTTCTGGCTGTAATCGCCGATCAACCGCACCGACCAGTCTTCGGATGGGGTGAACAGCAACTGGCCGCGCACCAGGAAACGATCGCGATTGGCGGTGTTGCGCCCCGAAACCACATCCGGGAAAAAGCCGTCGCGCTTGTTGTAGACGCCATCGAGGCGGCCGGCGAGCTTGCCCTCCACCAGCGCGCCGGTGATGCCGCCGGCGAGGCGCCAGGCATTGTAATTGCCATAGGAGAGTTCCGCCGACCCGCCGGTTTCAAACTTCGGCTTGGCGGTGACGATGTTGAGCAGACCCGCCGAGGCGTTGCGGCCGAACAGCGTGCCCTGCGGCCCGCGCAGCACTTCGATGCGCTCCACTTCACCCAATTCGGTCAGGCCGACGCCGGTACGGCTGCGATACACACCATCGATGAACACCGCGACCGAGCTTTCAAGGCCGGGGTTTTCCCCGACCGTGCCGATGCCGCGGATACGCGCCGCGGCGTTGCTGTCGGTCGTCGCCGTCGACACCAGCAATGACGGGGCAAGCTGGTTCAACTGGCGAATGTCGCTACCACCGGAATTCTTCAACTGTTCGGCCGACACGGCGCTGACCGCGATCGGCACATCGGACAGGACCTGCGATCGCCGTGTCGCCGTTACGACAATTTCATTGGAATCGATCGGTCTGGCATCGGCAGCTGCTGTTTGCTGTTGGGGCGTTTGCTGCTGGGGCGTTTGCTGCGCAGCAACCGGTGCGGCAAGCAAGGTGGGCAACACACACGCCGCGACGGACGCCAGCCAGATGCTCTTCATACGATCTCCCCAAGGACGGCGGATTTTTCCGCATTATTACGCTTGTGTTAGCTGACGTTGTCAGCATCGCCAATGCCGGCACGGAGACAGGTGCACAAATGGCGTGTTGCTGTTGCTTCCTCGCCACACTGGGCTTGCCCGGCTGCCGCGTGGTCGCCATGGTGCGCAGCAAATCCGCACAACAGGGAGAGACAATATGGATCGTCTGGCAGGCAAGGTGGCACTGATCACCGGCGCGGCGCAGGGCCTGGGCGCCGCGATGGCGGCCAAATTCGCCAGCGAAGGCGCCAGCGTCGTGCTGACCGACATCAATGCCGCGGGCGCCGCGGAACAGGCGGCCAAAATTGGCGCTGCCGCCGTCAGCATCGGCCATGACGTCACCAGCCCCGAGGAATGGGAAGCGGCGCTGGCCTTTGCCGAGGAAAGTTTCGGCGGCCTGCACATATTGGTCAATAATGCCGGCATCGCCGCCGGCACGACGGTGGAGGCGACCAGCTATGAAGACTGGCGCCGGGTCCATTCGATCGACCTCGACAGCGTGTTCTTCGGCTGCAAGCTGGCGTTGCCGCTGATGGCGCGGACGGTAAAGGCCACCGGCGTGCGCGGTTCAATCGTCAATATCTCATCGATCGCCGGGGTCATCGCCGGCCATAACAGCGCCGCCTATAACAGCGCCAAGGCCGGCGTGCGCCACCTGACCAAATCGGTCGCCCTGCACTGCGCCAAGCAGCAATATCGCATCACCTGCAACAGCATCCACCCGGTGTTCATCGATACCCCGATCCTGGATGGCATCACCAGCCGCATGGGCCGCGAGGAAGGCCTGGCCAAGCTGGGCCGGCAAATTCCGCTGGGGGCGGTGGGCGAACCCGACGATATCGCCTGGGCGGCGGTGTATCTGGCGTCGGACGAGGCGAAGATGGTGACGGGGCATGGGTTGTATGTGGATGGCGGGATAAGCGCGATGTGAGTCGCAGCGCCGCGAGCGCATAGCGCAAGCGCTACGCACCGACAGGCGCAAGACCGGCCGGCGAGGCAGCGCAGCCTTCCTGCGCTGAACTCGTCCGACGCCAGCATGGGCTTTGCCCATGCCCCTTACTTCCTGACTTCCCTCCTCGACCACCCCCCGGCGCGAAACCCACCCCCCTCAACGATGCGGCGTGAACTTGCCGCTATCATCGACATAGCCGACAGCATTGACGTAGCGCAGCGCTTCGGGCTCGAGCAGCAGGCCATAGAAATCCCGGTTGTTGTGTTCCTGTTCCACCAGGGTAACCAGCCGGTCATTATCCTCGGTCGCGATGGCCGCGATCGGTTGCCACGCCTGATCGGGCAGGCAGTTTCGCGCCGGTTTTACCGAGCACAGAAACGGCCTCGTCTGCTTCACCCAATTGAGGGCGAGGCGGAATTCAGTGCGGTTGGCGATCTGGAGCACCGGGGTCTGCTTGATCCACTGGGCGGCACAGGGCACGAATTTTCGCATGGCCGCCAGCCGCCGGTCATATTCCGGCCGGGTAAGACTCGCCGGCCTGGCGTCATAGTCGATCGTGCCGCAGGATTTTTCGATGCTGGGCGCGGCGCTCGCCGCCAGATAGGTGGCGCGCAGCGATTGCGGTGTGATCTTGTAAGATACCAGGTAATTCTGCAGCGCCTGGGACGGGTTGGCATCAAAATCATCGGCGATCTTTTGCAGCTTCTGGTTTGCATCGTTGCGCAATGCCACCCAGTCCGGCCGGCGCTGGGCGATCAACCGGGCGAGCTCGGCCTTGTAGACCGGCGCGCTTGCCAGCTCGAATTTCGGATCGGTCAACCGGCCCAGGCAATTTTCAATGCGCTGATCGAGCCGGTCGAATTGCGACAGCCATTCCTGGCGCGGATTGGTTACGGCCGGCTTGCTGGCGGTCGTTGATGGCGTTTCAAAGGCCTCGCTCGCCCGCAGCTCGCTGCCAACGAACCGGGCGGGCATATCGTCCGGAAATTCGGCCGGCTTTTCGCACAGCGGCAGCAGATTGATGAAATCCGATGTGGCGCGCCCCGGAATCTGCCCCAGATCATAGGCCATCGGGCTGACCAGCGGATAGTGGCTGCCCTTCCAGTCAAACAGCCCGGTGCGGCCCCAATACAGGTTCGTATAGCCGGCGCGCTGCAACCGCACCAACAGGTTGTATGACATGAAGCAGCGGACATTGTGGCAGTAAACGATGATCGGCCGGGCCTTGTCGCCGCCGGTCGCGATCGCCGCGACGACCGCCACATTGTTCTGGACGCCGGGATCATCACGCCCCGTCACCGCCCATCCCATCGGCAGCGATTGCGGCAGCATTTCCTTGTCGGAATTGGGGTTCAGCGCCGCGATCACCACAATTGCATTGCCAAAGCTGTTGATGATGCACTGGACTTCGCTGGCCGATGCCGAGGTCACGCCGGACAGGCGATCGGGCGTCAGATCATTGTAATTGGGGTTGAGCCCGCCGGCCCAGTTTGACCCCGGAAACTGCTTGGCCGTGCCGGGCGCACACCGCTCCGCGATCTGCTGCGGCGTGATGGCCGCCGCCTGGGCCGCCGTCGCCGCCAGCAAGACCAGCATGACACCCAACACGCCCGGCCATGATCGCATCAGCAAAGGTCTTTCCAATCAAGGGGAAAGCCTGATTAACCCGGCACACCGCCGCGAGCAAGCTGCGGCCCGCGCACATAGCGCCGCCACACATATCCCCAGGGCAGCACCAGCAGAAAGATCGCCACGCCCAGGCATTCCGCCGCCGTTTCCGCCATCGCCGCATCAAGCCGCCCGCCCAGCCACGCCGGCAGCGCGACGCGCAGCAGCCAGATCAGCTTCCACGCGGTTTCGAACAGCAGCAGCGGCAGCATGCGCAGCGGATGGCGCAGCCCCAGCCCGGCGAGCAGGCCCAGCGCCGCCAGCATCGCATTGACCAGCCCGCGCGCCAGTTCCCATTCGCGCCCGGTATCCAAAATCCCGGGCCAGATTACCAGCCCCAGCCCGACAAACATCAGCAGATAGCAACCGCGCAGCAGAGTGATGCGCAGCGGTGACAGACGGATCATGGTTCCTCTCCTTGCGGGTCAAAGCCCAGGATGTCGCCGGGCTGGCAGTCCAGAAAGCCGCAGATCGCCGCCAGTGTCGAAAAGCGGATCGCCCGCGCCTTGCCGGTCTTCAGGATCGACAGATTGGCGAGCGTGATGTCGACGCTTTCCGACAATTGCGTCAGCGACACCCCGCGCCGGGCGAGCATGTCATCAAGCCGCACGATGATCGCCATGGCTCAGATCGTCCCGTCGAGATCGTCGCGCATCGCGGCGCCCACCGCGAACACCCGCGCCAGCACAAACACCATCAGCACGGCGATCCAGCCGGTGATCGACACATCGGGCACCGGCGCCGCCGCCCCCAGCCCCGGATAGCCCCGCGCAATGAGCAACCCCGGCAGCTCGCACAATTGCAGCACCAGCAGGCACCAGCCGATGCGCTGCAACCGCCCGGCATTGGCGGCGATGAACGGATCGCCCGCCGCGGCCACCGCAATGATCGCCGCCAGCGCCGTCAGCAGGCAATCGGTCGCCGCACCCATCACCAGCCCGAGCAACAGCTCCCAGCGCATCCCGGCAATCTCCGCCCCGGCCACCGCCGCAAATTGCCCCGGCGACACCAGCGACCAGCCCAGCCCCAGCACCACCCCGGCAAGGAACAGCCGGTTCGCCCATAGCGCCACCCGCACCACCAGCCGCGCCCCGTTCATCAGTCCATCCTGCCGTATCATTCGATTCTCCTTATTGATAAACGATATGCCGTGCCCCCAACCACGTCAACAAAATTATCGATAAACAATAAGAACCCGCCGCCGCCTTCCCCCCGCCCGCCGCCTCCCCTATAGGCCGCCCATGCAGATCCCCGGCCTCACCGACCCCCAGACAGTCCCGCGCAAGCCCGCCCCCGCCCGCGCCGATGGCAAGCGCGCCCTGCTCGGCCTGTCGAAACCGCAACTCCGCGCCGCGCTGATCGAGGCCGGCATCCCCGAAAAACAGGCCGGCATGCGTACGGCGCAAGTGTGGAACTGGATCTACCAGCGCGGCGTCACCGACATTGCCGCCTTCGCCAACATCGCCAAACCCACCCGCGCGCTGCTGGCCGAACAGTTCGTCGTCGGCCGGCCCGAGGTCGTCACGGCGCAGGTTTCCACCGATGGCACGCGCAAATGGCTGCTGCGCTTCGATGATGGGGAGGAGGCGGAATGCGTCTTCATCCCCGATGCCTATCGCGGCACGCTGTGCGTTTCCTCGCAAGTCGGCTGCACCCTCAATTGCCGCTTCTGTTTTACCGGCACCATGAAGCTGGTCCGCAATCTGACGCCGGCCGAAATCGTCGGCCAGGTCATGCTCGCCCGCGATGCGCTCGGCGAATGGCCGAACGGCACCGCCAGCCTGGCGCCGCTACCCGACAGTGACGACGACGGTGACGACGGCCCCGCCTGGATCCCCGGCCACAACCAGCCCGGCAGCAATTACACCGCCGAGGGCCGCATGCTGACCAACATCGTCATGATGGGCATGGGCGAACCGCTGTACAATTTCGACAACGTCCGCGATGCGCTGGCCATCGTCATGGATGGTGACGGCCTCGGCCTGTCGAAGCGCCGCATCACCCTGTCCACCAGCGGCGTTGTGCCGATGATGGCCCGCGCCGGTGCCGAAATCGGCGTCAACCTCGCCGTCTCGCTGCACGCCGTAACGAAGGACATCCGGGATGAGATCGTCCCCATCAACAAGAAATACGGTATCGAGGAACTGCTGTCCGCCTGCGCCGCCTATCCCGGCGCCAACAACGCAAGGCGGATCACCTTTGAATATGTCATGCTGAAGGACAAGAATGACAGCGATGCGGAAGCGCGTGAACTCGTCCGCCTGATCCGCAAATATGATCTGCCCGCCAAGGTCAACCTCATCCCCTTCAACCCCTGGCCGGGCAGCGCCTATGAAACCTCAACCCCCGATCGCGTCACCGCCTTTTCGGAAATCATCTTCAAGGCCGGCATCTCCGCCCCCGTCCGCCGCCCCCGCGGGCGGGACATCATGGCCGCCTGCGGCCAGTTGAAATCATCAAGCGAAAAAATCACCCGCGCCGAACTGGACCGCCGCGCCGCCGAAAAAGAAGCCGCCTGGGTGGATTGAACGCCCCCCTCCCGCTTCCTTCTCCCCTCCCTTTCAAGGCAGGGGCCGGGGGTGGGTCCTTCTTGCTTGAAACCCCTCTCCCGCCTGCGGGAGAGGAAAGTTTCAACGCCGCGCCAGGGCGTCACACCTCGAACGCACTAACCACCCGCACCCGCCCGTCCCCCGCATCCGCCAGCGCATGCAGATATTTCCACGCCTTCCCCCCACAACGCACCACCTGGCCATTGCAATCCCCCGCCGCCCAGCCATCGGGATACGACACCAGTACCGCCGTACATTTGCCGCTCGCCGCATCCCACAGCCGCGCGCTGCCATCATTCCCGCCGGTCAGCACCTGCGCCGCATCGGGCGAAAACACCGCGCTGTTGAAGGCGGAGCGCGTGGCGCCGTTGATCCCGACCGGTTTCAGGACCAGCCGCATCGCGCGTCCGCTGCGCAACACGATTCCCGCCCCCGGCCCCGCGGCACTTTCGGCATCCATGCGCCCGTCATGCCAGCGTATCGCCCCCGCGCCGTGCGGCACCCCCCGGCACCGGCGCATTTCACAGCCATCTGACGTCACCTGGGCCATATTCGCCCCCGCGAAATTGCACCCATCGAGCACCGCGCCCGTCCAATCCGCCCCCAGCAGATTCGCCCCCGAAAAATCCACCTGGGTGAACACCCCAGGCCCCCACACCGAATCCTTCAAATCCAGCCCCGACAGGTCCGCCGCCACCGGCAGCGGTTGTGCCTGCCCGGCCGCCGCCCGCGCCCGCCACAACCGCAGCGCCAGCAACCGCAGCGCCGCCGGCTGGCCGTGCCGCAGCCCGGCGGTGATCACCGCCGCCAACCGCGGCCAGCCACCGGCGATCGCCACCAGATCGATCAGGAAGCCGATTGTTTCGTCACTGGGTGCCGCTGCCTCGGCCATGGCAAAATCCGCCCCGCCATCGATCAGCGCCGCGCCCAGCGCGCCCCACAGCCGCCGCGCCAGGAAATATTCCTGAAAGGATGTGTGGACGAAGCGAAAACTATCGCCATCCTCCCGCACCAGCAGGCTGGCGTTGCGCCATTCGGTCTGCACCAGCCCGCGCGCCTCCCGATCACTCGCCAGCAGCCGGGCCAGCGCCGGCGTGGTATCGACCTGGCCATCCAGCCAATCCTCCAGCGCATCCGCCGGCAGCGCATTGGCCTTCTGCCGCCACAGCGCCTCCGCCAGATGTTCCAGCAGTTTTTCCCGGTCCCGTACCGTCAGCAACGGCCGTTTGTCGGCATCGCGTTCCAGGCTGCGGCGGAACAGATGATCATACAGCCGCGCCGCATTGATCACCCGCCCGGCCGCTGCATCGGCGACCAGATCAGGCGCCAGTTCGGCGATATAGCGCGCCATGATCGGCTTGGCCGCCAGCCCGGCAAGATCGGGCAGGCGGGCGACCGAGGCCCAGACTTCGGCGCCCGCCGCCGCGCCCAGCGTCTTCTTGAAAAAGCTCTCGATCTGGTCCGGCCGGAACGGCGCCATGTGGATGGTCTTGATGACATGCTGCCCGGCCACCCCGGCAAAGCGATCCCGATCGCGCAGCACGCTGGCCTCGGCGATATGATCCCGAAAGAAATGCGTGCGGCAGGTGACGAGGATGCGCAGCCGGCACGCCGCCCAATCGGCCTTCTGCCCCGACCGGTCGGCATTCCACGCCGCGCCCGGCACCACCTCCAGCATCGTGCGATACAGGCTGGCCAGCCGTTCCGGCCCCAGCCGCGTGCCGATTTCATCCAGCCCGTCGAAAATCACCAC
>JANYCM010000077.1 GCA_025360285.1 Sphingomonadales bacterium | reverse complement strand
CAGCGAGGCAAAGCCGAGGAGGCGGAAATCGACGCGGCCGGTGCCCTTGCCGGTGAAATCCACCGCCACCGCGCCGGGCGACAGGATGGGGCCGGATGTGGCGGGGGCTTCGAACAGGGTTGCCGCCCCGGCCGGTGCCGCCAGCGCGAGGCCGGCGGCCAGAAGGATTGAAAGGCGCATCATCTGTCTCCCATTGCCATGCGAGGAGTGACGACACGGCGGCGCGGAGGCTGCGCCGGTTAACCACCAATATCGCCGGCGGCGGCGGGCTGCGCTATGCTGCGGCGATGCACCTCGATACCCCGGCCATTGTCCTTGCGCTGCTGCCGCACGGCGAGCATGGCGCCGTCGTGCGCTTCCTGACACCGGACAACGGCCTGGTCGCCGGCTATGTGCGGGGTGGCCGGTCGAGCCGGTTTCGCCCGGTGCTACAGGCCGGCAATGGCGTTGCCTTATCGCTGCGGGCGCGCACCGACAGCCAATTGGCCGCCGCCACGGTTGAACTGACGGCGGCACGCGCGGCGCTGGCCGTCACCGGGGTTGGCCTGGCGGCGCTGGACTGGCTGACCAGCCTGACGGCGGCGGCGCTCGCCGAGGATGATCCGCATCCGGCGCTGTTCCGGTCGCTGGAGGCCGTCGTCTCCGCCATCGCCGCCGGGGCGGGGCCGCTGGCGCTGGGCGAGGCGGTGGTGCGCTATGAACATCGGCTGCTCGGCGAACTGGGCTTTGGCTTCGATCTGAGCTGCTGTGCCGCCACCGGGGCGACCGCCGATCTGGCCTATGTGTCACCCAAATCCAACCAGGCGGTGTCGCGCGGCGCCGGCCTGCCCTATGCCGGACGCTTGCTGCCGCTGCCGGGGTTCCTGATCGGCGCCGGCGTTGCTGATGCCGGCAGCATCGCCGACGGCCTGAAACTGACCGGCCATTTCATCGAACGCGACGTGCTGACCGGCCGCGCCGGCGGGATAATGCCGGTGCGGCAACGCCTGGCCGAAAGATTATTGCGGCCCCAGGGAACCACTCAAGGCCGTTGAGACTTTCAAGGGCGGGGGCGTTTCGCCGCGAAATGGAACCCCCTTGTGATGCGTGCCCCGGTATTAACGGTATTTGTTGCGTTGCTTGCCCCTGCCGCCCCGGCGCTGGCCGGCGGCTTTTATCTGCAGGAACAATCCCCCACCGCCGTCGGCCGGGCCTTTGCCGGCGAAGCGGCGATTGCCGACAATGCCGCCACGGTGTTCTTCAACCCCGCCGGCATGACGCGATTGCCAGGCACCAACCTCGATCTCGGGGTGCACCTCCTCGATGTGCAAAGCGCCCAGCGCGATACCGGCAGCACGCGCAGCTTTCCCGGCGGTGTCACCACCCCGGTCGGCGGTGGCAGCGGTGGCAACCCGTTCGACCGGCCCGTGGTCATCCCGTCGGGCTATGTTTCGGCGCAACTGCCGGGGTCACGGGTCTGGGTCGGGCTGGGGGTTTCGGCGCCGTTCGGGTTGAAAGTCGTCTATGACCAGGGCTGGTTCGGCCGCTATGATTCGGTCGCGTCCGACCTGCAAAGCCTCAATATCCAGCCGAGCCTGGCGCTTAAAATCAATGACCGGCTGTCGATCGGCGGCGGCTTCGACATTCAGAAATTGTCGGCTGACCTGAGCGCGGCACTGCCCAATCTGGCACCCGGCCTGCCCGATGGCGCGCTGCGCATCCAGGGTCAGGACCTGGCCTTTGGCTGGAACGCCGGCGTGCTGGCCGATTTCGGCTTCGTGCGATTGGGCGCGCATTATCGCAGCCATATCGATCATAATCTGTCAGGCATCGCGACCTTCTCTGGCCTGCTCGGGCCGCTGGCCGCGCGCAACGGCCCCGTGCGCGGCTTTGCGCCAATCTCGACGCCCGATATCGCTACCATCAGCGCGGTATTGCCGGTCGGCGCGGTGCGGCTGCTCGGCAGCGTCACCTGGAGCAACTGGAGCCGTTTCCAGCGCATCGCCGTTGCCAACGAAGCCGGCAGCGTCTTCCTCGACAGCGAGCAGCATTATCGCGACACCTGGAGCTATGCGCTGGGCGGCGAACTGGATGTGTCAAAGCGTCTGACCGTGCGCGCCGGCACGATGTTCGACCAGACACCGACCATTGATGGCTATCGCACCACCCGTGTCCCTGATGGCAACCGCATCTGGGCCAGCGCCGGCGCGACCTATCATGTCAACGACATGGTGGCGCTCAACCTGTCCTATGCCCATGTCTTTGTGAAGGCCGCCGATGTGGCGCGGACCGATCCGGTTTACGCTGGCACCCCGGCGGCGGTGCTGGTCTCCACGCTGTCCAACAATACCGGCAATGTGGATCAGGTGGCGGGCAGCGTGAGTTTGCATTTCTGACGCCTTGATCCCTCCGCGCGGCCGCTCGCAGCGCGAAGCGTCAGCGGGGAGGGAGTGGACCTGCCGCCCCCCCCGCGCTATCCCCGCCGCATGGCCATCACCACCGCTGAACCCCCTGAAGACCGTATCCTCGACACGCCTTTCGATACCGCGCTGGGGGACCGTTATCTGGTCTATGCGCTGTCCACCATTACCGCCCGCTCGCTGCCCGATCTGCGCGATGGCCTGAAGCCGGTGCACCGCCGCATCCTGTGGGGCATGCGGCTGCTGCGGCTCGATCCCGGCTCGGCCTACA
>JANYCM010000073.1 GCA_025360285.1 Sphingomonadales bacterium | reverse complement strand
GCCGACGCCGGCCGGCTCCATCCGGTCGATGACGATCTGATATTTGGAGCGGCCAGGATAGGTGGTCAATTTGCCAGTGGCGATGACTTCCAGACCATCTTCGGGGCGAAAGCTGAGCGCCGCGGCGCCGCCCTTCCACATGACGCCGTCAAGCACGGCGGTTTCATCCTTCAGCGCCAGATAGAGGTGGCCGGAGGCAGCGCGCTTGAAGCCGGAAATTTCGCCGCGCACCCGCACAAAGCCGAAGCCATCCTCCACGGCACGCTTGAGCGCCCGCGACAGTTCGCTGACCGAATATTCCGGCGTGTTGGTGGCAATATCATTCACAAACGGCGTGTAGCGCGCGGGCGTGGCCGCCGACAAGCTACGCGCGCTGCACATTACCTTTGTGCAATGCACAAAAACCCGGCGTTCGCCGCAACGCAGGCGTTGCAGCCGCGCCATGCGCTGTTACAAGCCGGCCATGACCAAGATCGACATAGTGGTGCTGGGCGGCGGTGGCCGCGAACATGCACTGTGCTGGAAACTGCGGCAAAGCGCCAAGGTCGGCCGGTTGATCTGCGCGCCGGGCAATGCAGGCATCGCCGCAGTGGCGGAATGCCTGCCACTGGCGATCACCGATCCTGCCGCTGTCGCCGCTTTCGCCCGCGACCATGGCATCGGGCTTGTGGTTGTCGGGCCCGAAGACCCGCTGGTTGCCGGCGTTGTCGATGCGCTGCGCGCTGCCGGCATCCCGGCCTTTGGGCCGACGGCGGCGGCCGCGCGGCTGGAAGGTTCCAAGGGCTTCACCAAGGATCTGTGCCGCGCCGCCGGCATCCCCACCGCCGGCTATCGCCGCTTTGGCAATGCCGCGGACGCGCACCATTATGTTGCCGTCCACCCGCTGCCGGTGGTGGTCAAGGCCGATGGCCTGGCCGCCGGCAAGGGCGTGACGGTGGCCGAGACCAATGAAGAAGGCCTGGCGGCGCTCGCCGACATCAATGGGCCCGTTGTCATCGAGGAAGCCCTGTCCGGCCCCGAGGCCAGCCTGTTCGTGCTGACCGATGGCAAGACCATTTCGATCTGGCCGTCTGCCCAGGATTACAAGCGCGCCTTTGATGGCGATGAAGGCCCCAATACCGGCGGCATGGGCGTCATCTCCCCGGCGCCGGCGCTGACGGACGAATTGTTGTCGCGCGCCGTCGCGGAGATCATCAAGCCGACATTGAAGGCCATGGCTGATGCCGGCACGCCCTATACCGGCATCCTTTATGCCGGGCTGATGCTGACTGCCACCGGCCCCAAGCTGATCGAATATAATGTCCGCTTTGGCGACCCGGAATGCCAGGCGCTGATGCTGCGGCTGGAGGGCGATCTCGCCGAAATCCTGCTGGCCTGTGCGCAGGGCCGGTTGCATGAGGCCGCCGCCAGTTGGTCCGCCGAAACCGCCGTCACCATCGTCTATGCCGCCATGGGCTATCCCAAGACACCGATCACCGGCACGGTGATCAATGACATCGCCGCCGCCGAAGCACTGGGGGTGCAGGTTTTCCATGCCGGCACCGTGCTGACGCCGGCGGGCACGTTGGTCGCCGCCGGCGGCCGGGTGCTGGCGATTTCCGCGCTGGGCCATGATATTGGCGAGGCGCGGTCGCTGGCCTATGCGGCTATCAGAAAGATTCGCTGGCATGGCGGCTTTTATCGGCGCGATATTGGCAAGTAACCGCCAGCGACGGCCTTGGGGAATACCATCGTGGAAATGAGCGAACGCCAGCAGAATTTTTCCGGTACCGGGGAGATCAGGACGGGGCAGGAGATTGACGCAACCCGGCTGGCGGCCTGGATGGCCGACAATGTCGAAGGCTTTGCCGGCCCGCTGACCATCGAACAGTTCAAGGGCGGGCAATCGAACCCGACCTACAAGCTGATCACCCCGCACCAGAATTATGTGCTGCGCCGCAAGCCGCCGGGCATATTGCTACCCTCTGCCCATGCTGTCGATCGCGAATATCGCGTCATCACCGCGCTGCACGCCCAGGGGTTTCCGGCGCCGCGCACCTTTGGTCTGTGCAAGGATGACGCCGTCATCGGCACCTGGTTCTACATCATGGATTGTGTCGAGGGCCGGGTGATCTGGGACGCCACCTTCCCCAGCGTGGCGCGTGATGATCGCCGCGCCTATTTCGACGCGATGAACAAGACGATGGCCGATCTCCACATGATCGACATCGAAAAGGCCGGGCTTTCGGATTTCGGCAAGCCGGGCAATTATTTCGCCCGCCAGATCGGGCGCTGGTCAAAGCAATATCTGGAAGACCCCGATGCCGGACGGGTGCCGGCGATGGACAAGCTTGTCGAATGGTTGCCCGCCAACATCCCGCCAGGCGATGAAACCAGCGTGGTCCATGGCGACTATCGCTGCGACAACATGATTTTCCATCCAACCGAACCCAAGGTTCTGGCGGTGCTTGATTGGGAATTGTCGACGCTCGGCCATCCGCTCGCCGATTTTTCCTATCATCTGATGATGTACCGGATGCCACCGGCTACAACCACCGGCCTGATCGGCAATGACCTGGCGGCGCTGGGCATCCCCAGCGAGGCCGAATATGTCGCCGCCTATTGCGCCCGCACTGGCCGCGACGGCATCGCCAATCTCGATTTCTATGTCGCCTACAACATGTTCCGGCTGGCGGGCATCATCCATGGCATCCGCGGCCGCGTCGTCCGCGGCACCGCCGCCAGCGCCCATGCGAGGAAGAGCGCCGAGGGCGTGGAACTGCTCGCCGACCTGGCGTGGGAACAGGCGCAGAGGGTCGGCGCCTGACCGGGCCGCTATCGCGGCTGCGGCATCGGCAGCGCTTCACCGGGTTTGCGGATGATCCCGGCCAGTACCGTGTTGATCAATTTGGCATTGTCCCATTCCGGGCTGCGCGGCGGGCTTTCGCCGACTCGCAGGACGACAAGCTGCTGCGACGGCACGATGTAAACAATCTGGCTGCTGTTGCCGTCGAACATCACGACGTCATCGGCCAGAAATGGTTCGGAATGCAGCACCTTGGGCACCGGCCGGGACGGATTGGCAAAGCCGCGCCGTTCAATATAGCGGCCACCGATCCAAAGCCCCAGGCCATAGTGCGGGTTCTGCGGCGTCGGGGTCTTCATTGCTGCAACATAACCCTTCGGCAGGAGGCGCTTGCCGCGCCACATACCATCCTGCGCCACCAGCATCGCCATGCGCGCGAAGCTTTCGGCGGGCAGCAACG
The DNA here is from genome assembly GCA_025360285.1 of Sphingomonadales bacterium. Lineage (GTDB taxonomy): Bacteria > Pseudomonadota > Alphaproteobacteria > Sphingomonadales > Sphingomonadaceae > Sandarakinorhabdus. The sequence goes on along the minus strand of JANYCM010000073.1, from coordinate 171 downwards.
CGCAGCAACCGCTATGGGCGAGGCCGCCGGGCCGGTTTATCCAGACATGGCCGCCGGGGGCGCCGATCGGCTGCAAGACTTCCGTGCCGACAAATTCGGCGTAGCGGCGGCCGGTGGCCCGTTCGATGACCAACGCCACCAGTTCCGACGTGGCATTGTTGTATTCATAGA
>JANYCM010000027.1 GCA_025360285.1 Sphingomonadales bacterium | reverse complement strand
CTTAATGAATACCAGCGCAGCGCAAACGGGCCAAAGCCGCCGAACGGCCCGATGCTGAACACTTCTGGCCGCAATGGCAAAGTCGCGAAATCGATGGCGATCTGAAATCCGTTGATCAACACCCTGCGCCTTTTGCTTGCTTGCCGAGTCTGGTGGCGGGCACCATAAGGCCCAAAGAGCAATATGCCAGTGGGGAGAGCGGGCCGATGGCCGACCTGGAAACATTCCGCGCCGAAACGCGCGCCTGGCTGGAGGCGAATTGCCCGGCCGAGATGCGCACGCCGATCACCCGCGATGCCGATGTCTGCTGGGGCGGCCGCAAGGCCAAACTGTCCGAAGCGCAGCGGCTGTGGATGGACCGCATGGGCGGGCGCGGCTGGACTGTGCCGGAATGGCCGGCCGAATATGGCGGCGGCGGCCTTTCAAAGGACGAAGCCAAGGTGCTGGACAGCGAAATGCGCCGCATCAAGGCGCGGTCGCCGCTGTCATCCTTCGGCATCTGGATGCTGGGGCCGGCCCTGCTGAAATATGGCAATGAAGCCCAGAAAAAGGAACATCTGCCGAAAATCGCCCGCGGCGAAATCCGCTGGTGCCAGGGCTATTCGGAGCCGGGGGCCGGGTCCGACCTCGCCTCGCTGCGCACATCTGCGGAGGACAAGGGCGACCATTATCTGGTCAATGGCCAGAAGGTCTGGACCAGCTATGCCGACAAGGCTGACTGGATTTTCTGTCTCGTCCGCACCGATCCGAGCGTCGCCAAGCATCTGGGGATCAGCTTCCTGCTCTTTGACATGGCAAGCCCCGGCGTTTCGACGTCGCCGATCAAGCTGATTTCGGGGGCCTCGCCCTTCTGCCAGACGTTTTTCGACAATGTGCAGGTGCCCAAGGAAAATCTGATGGGCCAGGCCGGCAAGGGCTGGGACATCGCCAAATATCTGTTGACCCATGAGCGCGAGATGATCGGCGGCAGCGATTCGACCGGCGGCGGCATGCAGGGCGGGGTCAGCCAGGTCGCCAGGCGCCAGATCGGGCTGGATGCCGCCATCCTCGCCGATACCGGCCTGCGCACCGATATCGTCCGCCACGAGATCAATGCCTGGGCCTTTGCCCTGACGATGGAGCGGGTGAAGGATGAGGCCAAGGCCGGGCAGGGCGTCGGTGCGCTGTCATCGATGCTCAAATATTATGGCACCGAGCTCAACAAGGACCGGATGCAGTTGTTGATGAGCATTAATGGTTCCGATGGCCTGACCTGGGAAGGCCCCGGCGAGGGCGAGGGCGACCTGGCCCGCCACTGGCTGCGCAGCCGCGCGAACTCGATCGAGGGCGGGACGAGCGAGATCAACCTCAACATCATTGCCAAGCGCGTGCTGGAATTGCCGGGGGCCTAGACTCACCTCCCGCTTGCGGGAGGTGGTGGGGAGGGTCCCTCACTGCCGAAGTCTCATCCGCGCCGCACACCCCACCCCCGACCCCTCCCGCAAGCGGGAGGGGAGCAGGAAGCAGAAATATCATGGCACTTGTCCTTACTGACGATCAGAAAATGATCCGCGAATCCGCCGATGGCTTCTTCAAGACCGAAGCTCCAGTCAGCCAGCACCGGCACTTGCGCGACACGGCCGACGCCACCGGTTTCGACCGCGCCACCTGGGCCAAGATGGCCGAGATGGGTTTTGCTGGCGTGCTGGTGCCAGAGGAATATGGCGGTGCCGGCTTCGGGCATGTCGCTGCCGGGCTGATCATGGAAGCAATCGGGCGCAACCTGAGCGCCGCGCCGATGCTGTCCACTGCCGTGCTGGGCACCACGGCGCTGGTCGCGGGCGGCTCGTCAGAGCAACAAGCCAAATATCTGCCGCTGATCGCCGAGGGCAAGCGGCTGTTCGCGCTGGCCGCCGATGAAGCGGCGCGGCACAATCCGGCGCATGTCACGACGACCGCCACGCCGTCGGGCAATGGTTTCCGCCTGAACGGCGTCAAGGGCTTTGTGCTTGATGGTCATGTCGCCGATACGCTGATTGTCGCGGCACGCACGTCGGGCGAAGACAAGGACAAGGACGGCATCACGCTGTTCCTTGTGGATGCCAAGGCCGCCGGCGTCAGCAACGAACGCCGGTCGATGGTCGACAGTCGCAATGCGGCACGGGTGACTCTCGCCGATGTTCAGGTCGATGGCGCCGATGTGCTGGGCGCGGTTGGCGGCGGCTTCGCTATTCTTGAAAAAATCCTCGATGCCGGCCGGGCCTGCCTGGCTGCCGAAATGCTCGGCGTTTCGTCGGAAAGCTTTGTAAAAACCATCGATTATCTCAAGCAGCGCGATCAGTTCGGCCAAAAGATCGGTACTTTCCAGGCGTTGCAGCACCGCGCTGCGCATCTGTTCTGCGAAGTCGAATTGGCGCGATCGGCGACCTTGCGGGCGCTGGTGGCGCTTGATGAAAAGGATGATCGTGCCTCGCTGTTCGCTTCGCTGGCCAAGGCCAAGTCGGGCGAGGTCGCCAAGCTGGCCACCAATGAAGGCGTGCAGATGCATGGCGGCATCGGCATGACCGATGATTTCGACATTGGTTTCTACATGAAGCGCGCCCGCGCCGCCCAGGAAACCTTTGGCGATATCGCCTTCCATGGCGACCGGCTGGCGCGTTTGATGGGCTATTGAGGGCGTCACACCGGGTTTGCCGTTGCAAACGCCGCGCGGCGTGTCATTTAGAAACGGCATGAAGAGGCGGTGCAACCGCCCGACACCGATGCCCCTGGGGAAATTGCATGAAGTCCGCGCTCGATACCGCCCTTGATGATGTGATCGCCGGGATCATCGCCCCCGGCGGCCCGCTGGCGGTTGGCACCGCGACCGTGCGCGGCGCCGTTCTGCCCGCCTTCAGCACGGCGCCGCCGTCGATGCGCGAATATCTCGCCATGTTCTTTGCCGCCAATGCCGACAAGGAATTCCTGGTGTTCGGCGAGGAACGCCTGACCTTTGCGCAGATCCACGATCGCGGCCTGAAAATGGCGGCGATGCTGCAACACCGCCACGGCATCGCCAAGGGTGACCGCGTCGCCATCGCCATGCGCAACTATCCCGAATGGATCATGGCCTTTGTCGGTGTGCTGCATCTGGGTGCCATCGCCATTCCGATGAACGCCTGGTGGACCGCAGATGAGCTTGACTATGGCCTGAAGGATTCGGGGGCCCGGCTGGCGATTGCCGATGAGGAGCGCGCACGCAGGCTGGCTACACTCGGCTGCCATGCGACAGTATTGACAGTGCGCACCTCGCAGGACGTCGCCGCTGAACTGGGTTTCGTCCGCATCGAAGACGAACTGGCGGTGGCACCCGACACATTGTGGTTCACCCCTGATATCGCGCCGGAAGATGATGCGACGATCATGTATACCTCGGGCTCGACCGGCAGCCCCAAGGGCGCGGTTTCGACGCATCGCGGCATTGTATCGGGGGCGATGAACTATCTCGTCGCCGGGCTGGCGCTGTTGGCATTGTCGCAAAAGGCCGGGGTGACACCGGCGGAACAGCAGGTGATGCTGCTCAATGTGCCGCTGTTCCACATCACCGGATCGGTGCCGGTGCTGCTGGTGTCGATCGCCATCGGCCGCAAGATGGTCATCATGCACAAATGGGACGCCGGGGAGGCGCTGCGGCTGATCGAAAAGGAACGCGCCACCTATTTCGTCGGGGTGCCGACGATGAGCCTTGAGCTGATGCAGCACCCCGACCGCGACAAATATGACCTGTCTAGCCTGGTTGATATCGCCAGCGGCGGTGCCCCCCGCCCCGCCGAACATGTCGAGCGGCTGGCCAAGACCTTTGTCGGCAAGCATCCGGTGCAGGGCTATGGCCTGACGGAGACCAATGGCGTCGGCGCCGGCAATTTCCGTGACAATTACCGCAACAAGCCGGCTTCGACTGGCCGCGCTGCGGCGCCTTTGGTCGAATTGCGGATCGATCAGGGCGATGGCCCGGTCGGCGCCGGCGTGCCGGCCGGCACCGTCGGCGAAGTCTGCATCCGATCGGTGTGCAGTTGTCGCGGCTATTGGAACAAGCCCGAGGCAACCATCGCGGCCTTCCCCGGCGACGGCTGGTTCCGTTCCGGCGACCTCGGCTATCTCGACGAGGATGGCTATCTGTTCATCGTGGACCGCAAGAAGGACATCATCATCCGCGGCGGCGAGAATATCAGCTGCCAGGAAGTCGAATCGGCAATCTACACCCACCCCGCTGTTGCCGAATGCAGTGTCTTTGGCCTGCCCGATGAACGGCTGGGCGAAATCGTCGGCGCGGTGGTCTATGTGAAACCCGGCGCGCATCTCGAACCCGCCGACCTTTATGATTTCGTCGCCCGCGATCTCGCCAGCTTCAAGCTGCCGGCGCGTATCTGGCTGAGCCCCGAACCGCTGCCCAAGCTGGGATCGGGCAAGATCGACAAAGTCGCCCTGCGCACGCATTATCGCGCGATCCACGCCGACAATCGCGTCGGCGCCGCCTGAACCGGGAGAACACCATGTTCACCACCATGCTGGAAGGCACCAAGGAAGATTGGGGCCATATCGCCCAGGAACATATGAAGCATCAGGTGTCGGCAGCACCGGCCCAGATCATGGACTCGCTGCGCCGGCTGGCTGCCATCGAAGTGGGTTTTGGCGCCAATCAGCTTGAGCACAGCCTGATGACGGCAACACTGGCCCGCCAGGATGGTGCCAGCGATGAGGAGATTGTCACGGCGCTCTGCCACGATCTCGGCAAGCTGATGAGCATCCCCAACCATGGCGCCATCGCCGCTGAAATCCTCAAACCCTATGTTTCGGACGAGCTTTACCATGCGGTGAAGTGGCACCAGGATTTCCAGGGCCGCTATTATTATGAATTCCTCGGCAAGCCCGCCGACATGCGCGAGCGTTTCCGCGACGAAGCCTGGTTCGCCACCGCTGAAAAACTTGTCGATCGCTGGGATGCGCCGGCCTTCGACCCTGATTTCAAGGCCGATTCGCTGGAAAGCTTCGAACCGCTGGTGGTCAAGGTCTTCAGCCGGCCGGTGCGCGCCTATTGAGGCCGGCGGGCGATAGCGCCTAAGGTCCTGCCATGCGCATCGCCAGCTTCAACATCAACGGCACCAATGCCCGGCTGCCGCGCCTGCTAGAATGGCTGGCCGAGACACAGCCTGATGTCGCGTGTCTGCAGGAAATCAAGACGGTGACCGAGAATTTTCCGGTCGAGACGATCAACGCCGCTGGATATCACTGCCTGGTGCATGGCCAGAAGGGCTTCAACGGCGTCGCCATCCTCAGCCGCGCGCCCGCCACCGAAACGCAGCGCGGCCTGCCCGGCGATGACGCCGACGAACAATCGCGATATCTGGAGGCCGAGGTCGAAGGGGTGCGCGTCGCATCAATCTACCTGCCCAATGGCAATCCCCAGCCAGGACCGAAATTCGATTACAAGCTCGCCTGGATGGCGCGGTTGCACGCCCATGCGGCAAGCCTGCTCGCCACCGGGCAGCCGAGCGTGCTTGCGGGTGATTATAATGTCATTCCCAATGATGACGACATCTGGTCACCGGCCGCAATGCGGGACGATGCCTTGATGCAGCCCGAAAGCCGCACCGCCTATCGCGGCCTGCTGTGGCAGGGCTGGACCGATGCCATTCGCGCCGTCCATCCGCGCGGCGGCATCTGGAGTTACTGGGACTATCAGGCCGGCGCCTGGCCGCGGGACCAGGGTTTCCGCATCGATCATCTGCTGCTGTCGCCGGGCGCCGCCGACCGGCTGGTCGATGCCGGCGTTGATCGATCGGTGCGCGGCGCTGAAAGAGCCAGTGATCATGCCCCGGCATGGGCAGTGCTGCGCCGCTGATCGCGCGGCATCGCCATCAAAACACCCGCAGAATCATCGACTGGCTGGCCGTTCCAAGCAGCGTGCCGTCCTCGGCGAACAGATGCACCCGGCCGTGGGCAAAGCCCTGCGCCGTGGCATGAATGCGGATATCGGCCAGCACCCAGCGCGTCGGCACCAGCCGGGCAAAACGGATGGTGTTGTCCAGGCTGTTGCCGCCGGCGTTCATGCCCAGCGCATTGCCCACGCCCGAGGGCAGAAAGTCCGCCATCACCGCCAACAGCAAACGGTCAATCACCTGATCGGGGTTGGTGGGGCGTAGCCACAGCCGGGCAATGCCATCCGTCGAGGGCGGCGCCGTACCGCGCGCCGCGCCGAAATTGCCATGGGCGACGCGCTGTTCGAACAGGCTGTTGAGATCATCGGGATCGCGGCTCCAGCGCATCGGCATCACCGGGCAATCCTGCGGCGGCGGCACGGCGGGCATTTCGGCCCATTGCTGGTGCGGGCTGTCGGGCCGGCTGCCCAGCGCGGCGTTGACCGTGATGATTTCCTGGTCACCCGCCTTGGTGACGATACGCGCCTGGCTGTTGTATTTGCCCGCCACCGGAACGATCACTTCCAGATCGAGCCGAGTGCCCGGCCGCGCATAGGACAGATATTGCGCCGCCGCCCAGACGGTGGGCCGCCCGGTAAAGGCCTCCACCGCCGCCAAGGCGCTCGCCAGGCCGACCCCGCCAAACATGAACAGCCGGTCGGGCGGGCCAACGCACAGGCTTTTTTCAACGGTGAGGCTGTAATGGCCGGACACGGTGCCGGGCTGGATGGGGATCATGCGGCGGGGGGCCTTTGGCAGCGAAGGGTTTTTTTCTCGGCGGAACCGGCGCAGGCTTGAGCCTGAACGACGGCTGGGGCACACAGGCCCTCGCCGCTTGCTCGCGGTTTTTCAGGCACCATGCAAGGGCACCACCGCAATGAAAATCGCCATATTCGGCCTGGGCTATGTTGGCTTCACGGCGGCGTGTTGCCTGGCCTCGCAGGGCCATGATGTGGTCGGGGTCGATGTCAGCGCCGCCAAGGTTGCCGAAGTCAATGCCGGCCGGCCGCCGTTCGAAGAACCCGGCCTTGCCGACATGTTGACCGAACAGCGCGCGGCGGGCCGGCTGGTCGCCACAAATTCCGTCGCCGAGGCGCTGGTCGGCACCGATCTGGCGATTGTCTGTGTCGGCACGCCGTCGGGCCCCGATGGCGGGCATGACATGCGTTACATCATCGATGTCACCCGGCAGATCGCCGCCGAACTGGCACGGCAGCCGAGGGGCGGCCGCACGGCCGTAGCCTATCGTTCGACGATGAAGCCAGGCACCATGCGCCGGCTGATCACACCGCTGTTCGCCGCGCAGCTTGGCGTTGATTGGTCGGAGCGCACCGAGCTGCTGTATAATCCCGAATTTCTGCGCGAAGCCCAGGCGGTGCATGATTTCTTCAACCCGCCCAAGATCGTGGTGGGCACCCATGACGGCGAACCCAGCGCCGTGATGACAGCACTGAACGTCGGCATCAACGCGCAGTTGTTCGTGACGGGCTATGAAGAAGCCGAAATCACCAAGTTCGTCGATAACAGCTGGCACGCGGTGAAGGTGGCCTTTGCCAATGAAGTCGGCCGGGTGTGTGAAAGCATGGGCATTTCCGCCCGAAAGGTGCACGAGATTTTTGTCTCCGACACCAAACTGAATATTTCGCCCTATTATACCCGGCCAGGCGGGGCGTTTGGCGGATCGTGCCTGCCCAAGGATGTGCGGGCGTTGCAGCATATGGCCACCGACATTGGCGCGCATATCTATCTGGTCGATAGCCTGATCCGATCGAACGAAGCCCATAAGAATCATCAGTTTGCCATGGTGACGCGCGATCTGCCGCCGGCGGCGCGCATCCTGATTGCCGGCCTGGCCTTCAAGGCCAACACCGATGATCTACGCGAAAGCCCGAATGTCGATCTGGCACGCAAGCTGATCGAGGCCGGCTATGATGTGCGGGTATTCGATCCGGGCCTGGTGCCGGAAAAGCTGCTGGGCCAGAATCTGGGCTATGCCTATTCGAACCTGCCGAGCATCGATCATCTGTTGCTCGACAAGGCCACCGCCGAGGCCGGGCCCTGGCATGTCGTCGTGGCCTCCAACGCCACCGCCAATGCGCTCGACCTTTCCGGCTATCGGGTGGTGACCACCCACAGCATTACCTGACGGCCGCTCAGCGCATCATTTGTTCACGTGCAGTCGGCACCGGCGCGGCCCTGTGCCGACGTTCGGCACACCGCTCAGCGACTCATCTTGGCAAACAGCCGCTGGTAGGCACCGATCAGCGCGCTGACCTGATGTGGCCAGGCGAACAGCCTGGTGACGCGATTATGGCCGATGTCGCCCATGCGCGCCCGGCGCTCGGGGTCGGCGAGCAATTCCTCAATGCGATCGGCCAGATCAACGGGGTCATTGGCTTTGGCGTAAATCGACGCCTCGCCGGCTGAAAAACGCCCTTCGGTCACATCAAACTGCACGATCGGCTTGGAAAAGGCCATATATTCCAGGATCTTGTTCATCGTCGATTGATCGTTCATGGCGTTGACCCGATCCGGGTTGACGCCGATATCGGCGGTAGACATGATTTCAAAAAGATCAGCATCGGGCGCGCGGCCGGTGAAGGTGACATAGTCATCCAGGCCCATGCTGGTTGCCTGGCCGCGGAGTTGATCCAGCGCCGGGCCACCGCCGACCAGTACGAACTGGATGTCGTGCCGGGCTTTTTCAGTCACCAGATGCGCGACAGCCTCGAGCAGCAGATCGATGCCCTCCTGATCGCCCATCACCCCGACATAGCCTACCAGATAGGCGCGGCCGTTGCGCCAGCGCGGCGCCGGCGGCACCGGCTTGACGCGGCTGAGGTCCGGCCCGGACCGCACGACGAAGACATCGCCGGGCGGCATGTTCCCGCGCTTGATGGCAATGGCGCGATAGCTTTCATTGGTGGCGATCGACACCGAGGCGCTGGCAAAGGTCAGCCGTTCGAACAGGCACATCAGCTGCCAGAAAAAGCCGCGGCGGCCGAATTTTGCCTCATAAAGTTCGGGGTTGATATCGTGATGATCGAACAGAAAGCGGCGGCCGAGCAGCCGGAATTGCAGCGCCACCAGAAAGATCAGATCCGGCGGGTTGCAGCCGTGGATGACATCAAAGCCATGGCGGGAAAAGATTTTCCAGGCCAGCCGGGATTCCCAGAACAGCGCCGCGCCATATTCGAGCAGATAGCCGAGCGCGCCGTTGGCCTCGATCGGCAGCGGGTGGCGGTAGATGTTGATGCCGTCCAGTTGCTCCTCGCGGGCATCATGGCCCTTGCCGATGGGGCAGATCACCGACACGGCGGCGCCAGCGGCTTTCAGGGTTCGGGCCTCCATCCAGACGCGCCGGTCGAAGGGCACCGGCAGGTTTTCGACGATGATGAGGATGCGCCGGCCCGACAATTTGCCAGCCCAGCCTTCGGGGTTGCCCAGCCAGGCGGTGTCCAATGCAGCGTTGGCGGGATTTGGAGTGCCCGCAGAGAGAGTTCCGCCCAAAATGTCCACCTCGTTTGCCCGCAATCCACAATTTTCTTATTGCTCGCAGTCCAGCGCCGCAAGGCAAAGCGTGATCGGATGCGGCAGCGCAGCAAAATCTTCATATCGCTGGCCGTTAATCCGATTGACCATTGGCAAGTCGCCACTGATAAGACGCGCCAGGGCCCGCGGCGGAGTAGCCATGCAGATTCATCCTGTTATCCTGTGCGGCGGCAGCGGCACGCGGCTGTGGCCGTTGTCGCGCAAGGCCTATCCCAAACAGTTCATCGGATTGCTTACCGATGGCGGCAGCCTGTTCCAGCGTGCGGCCCAGTTGTGCGACGCGCCGGGTTTTGCCAGCCCGCTGATCGTGACAGGCACGGCTCTGCGCTTCAAGGTGATCGAACAACTCGCCGCCATCGAACGCACGGCCGCCGCAGTGCTGATCGAGCCGGAAGCGCGCAACACCGCACCAGCGGTACTGGTCGCGGCGCTGCACCTGGCGGCGACCGATCCCGACGCGCTGATGCTGGTGCTGCCTTCCGATCATTACATCGCCGATCTTGACGGGTTTCGCAGCGCCGTTGCCGCGGCGGCCGGGCGAGCGCAGGCGGGCGACCTGGTGACATTTGGCATTGAACCGACCGGCCCTGCCACCGGCTATGGCTATCTGGAACTCGCCGATGCCAGCGCCCGGCAGGCCAGTACGCCGCAGCCACTGACCGCGTTCACGGAAAAGCCCAAACTGGTCGAGGCCGAGGCCATGCTGGCGACGGGGCGGTTCCTTTGGAATGCCGGCATCTTCCTGATGTCGGCATCGGCGGTGATCAGCGCCTTTGCACGGCTTGCTCCGGACATTCATGCGGCGGTCGTGCAGGCGCTGGCCGAGGCTGAGACCCAGGCCGGCGTGGTATTGATCGGCAAGGCCGGGTGGAGCGCGGCGCGCAGCATTTCGCTGGATTTTGCCATCATGGAACATGCCGACAATCTGGCGGTGATGCCGTTTGCCGGGGGGTGGTCCGATGTCGGCGACTGGAACAGCGTTGGCGTGATCAGCCCGGCGGATGCGGCCGGCAATCTGTTGACCGGCGAGGCGCTGGCGATCGATTGCCAGGGTTCGGTGCTGCGGTGCGAGGTGCCGGGGATGGCGCTGGTGGGCGTTGAACTTGTCGACATGATCGCCGTGGCGACTGCCGACGCCATATTGGTAGCACCGCGCCATGCCAGCCAGCGCGTTTCCGAGGCCGTGACCCTGTTGCGCACCGCCGGCCACCCCCAGGCCGATGCCGGCCGGCGGGATGACAGGCCCTGGGGCTGGTATGAAAGCCTGGCCCAGCGCGGCGGCTTTCAGGTCAAGCAAATCTTCGTCAAGCCCGGAGAAGCCTTGTCGCTGCAAAGCCATCGCCAGCGCGCCGAACATTGGATCATCATCACCGGCATGGCACGGGTGACGGTGGACGATGCTGTGACAGACCTTGTTGCCGGGGACTATGTCCATATCCCGCTGGGCGCCATTCACCGGCTGGAAAATCCCGGTGATCAGCCGATTCTTATGATCGAAGTGCAGACCGGCGCCTATCTGGGTGAGGATGACATCATCCGCTATCAGGATCGCTACGCACGCGCCTGAAACAGCGCCCCGGCCTCAGGCCGCAACCCTGGTCTGGGCCATCGCCTGCATGGCAAGGGTGTAGCTTACCTTGCGGTCGGCATGGCCGTGGAGGATGTTGACCAGAATCAATTCATCGGCACCGTAGCTGGCCGCAACGGACTCCAGCCCGGCGCGCACAGTGGCCGGTGATCCGGCGACGACACGGCGACCGGCCCGCGCCAACGCCAGTTCGGGGCGATCGGACAGCCAGGCGATCGCCGTATCGGGATCGGGCACCGGGATCGAGCGGCCGCTGAGCAGGTGCGCCATCATCATCCGCGCTGGTGCCGCCAATCGTTCAGCCTCGGCATCCGTATCAGCCGCCACTGTCCAGACGGCGACCATGACATGGGGCTTGTCACCTGCATGGCGCGGCCGGAAGCGTCGGCGATAATCAGCGGCGATGTCGGCGCCGCCGGCATTGATGAAATCGGCAAAGCAATAGGACAGGCCAAGATCGCCGGCAAAACCTGCACTGTCGGGTGATGACCCCAGTACCCAGGGTTCAGGCGCCTGCGGCAGGCCTGGCAGCGTGCGGGCATAGGCCGCAAAGGGATGATCGGCCGGCAGGCTGTCTTCCAGATAGCCGATCAATTCGGCGAGCTGCTGCGGAAAATCATAGGGGGGCGTCTGTCGGCGATCGCGCTGCAAGGCAACCGACGTGCGCTGGTCGCTGCCGGGCGCGCGGCCCAGCCCGAGATCGATCCGGCCGGGATACAGCCCCGAGAGAAGGCTGAACTGTTCGGCGACCTTCAAGGGCGAATAATGCGGCAGCATGATGCCGCCCGAACCGATGCGCATGTGCCGGGTTGCCGCCGCCACCGCGGCGATCAGGATTTCCGGCGTGCTGCCCGCCAGCGCCGGGGAGGCATGATGTTCGGCCAGCCAATAGCGGTGATAGCCGAGCGCCTCACAATGGCGGGCGAGATCGATTGAATTGGCCAGCGCCGCCGCCGGCGTGCTGCCCGCGGCGATCGGTGTCTGGTCGAGCACCGACAGGATCACCAGCGCACCCCCAGGCGTTTGCGCGGCGCCGGCCGGCCGGGCAGTTCGGCCAGAATCGCCGCCTGTTCAGCCTCGCTGGCCAGCGACCAGCGGGTAATTTCCTCGATGCTGCGGCGGCAGCCGTCGCACCGGCCGGATCTCTGATCGATGCGACAGACGTTGATGCAGGGGGAGCGCAAACTCATATCGTCACTTTATGGGGGTTCGCTGCGGCTTTGTCATCGCTGCCGCGTGGCCCGGATGACGAGATAGAGCAACAGCCCCGTCGGCCCGGCGACAAACGTCAGCACCAGGCACGGCAGCAGCAGCCAGTGCGGCACATTGGATTGCGGCGCGTCCGCCGCCTCCCAGGCGCCAACGAACAGATCAAACGCCAGATAATGCACCCAGCCGGCGAGCAACGCCTCGGGGGTCGATAGCAGCAGCCGCACGCCGGCGAGGCTGTTGAAGCTGGCACCTGGCGCTGGACCATGACCGCCGGTCAGCCCGGTAACCAGCATCGTCAGGTAAAAGCCGCAGAGCAGCGCCGCAAGCCAGCGCGCCGCCGCTACCGCCAGCGGCCGGCGCAGCGGCGCCAGAACGAGCGCCAGCCAGCCGGGCAGCACCGCGGCGCTGGCCAGGCTGAAGAAGCGTTCACTATCCAGGGCGGTATCCATGGCGATGACGCTGGCGCTTGCCGGCTGCGACGTCAAGCGCCGCGGAACTGGCGCGGCGGATCGACGTTTCAGGTTGGTCTCCATTGCTCGAAAGGTGCCAATATGGCCAAGAAACACGCCAAGACCGATCTCGCGCAGCCGCAATACAAGGTCGAATATCGCGAAATCCAGGCCTTCGGCACGCTGAAGACGCTGCCGATCGGCCTGGCCGACAATGCCCGCACTCAGAGCGTCACGGCGCTCAACCAGCTGCTTGCCGATACAATGACGATCCGCGACCTCTACAAGAAACATCACTGGCAGATGTCGGGCGCGACCTTTTATGCGCTCCACCTGCTACTCGACAAACATTATGAGGAGCAAGCGGCGCTGGTCGATCTGCTGGCCGAACGCATCATGATGCTGGGCGGGCTGAGCATTGCCATGGCCGCTGATGTCGCTGAAATGACCGGGATTCCGCGGCCGCCCAAGGGCCGCGAGGATGTGCCGACGCAATTGGCCCGGCTGATCGAGGCGCATGGCATCATCATCACTTTGGCCCGTGACGCGGCCAGCGACGCTGCCGACGCCGGCGACGATGGCACCAATGACGTGTTGGTCAGCAACGTCATCCGCACCCATGAATCGCAGATGTGGTTTCTTGCCGAACATCTGGCCGAAACACCATTGGTGCGGGATGATGCGCGCTAGGGGCTTTGCACCCTGAAGCCATCAAGATGTCAATCCCGCGCCGGGGCCTTAACGCCCGGCGGGGATGATCAGCGCGAGGCAGGTGCCGGGGTCGATGCGGCTGCCATCGGCCTTGCGAGCGGCGGCGGTGCGCACGGCCACCGCACCGCCAGGGCCGGGGTAGAGAAACACATCGAGGATGCACGGCGGCCGGATGAATTGCAGTTGCCGCGCCGGCCCCTCGCTGCGATCGAGCGAGGCGGGTCCCAGCAGCGCGATCACATTGGCGGCACCAGTCCCGAGAATGCGGGCGAGACCGGGGGGTGGCGGGGGCGGCGGGGGCGCAGGTGCTGACGATACAAGGGGCGGTGCAGGCGCGGCGCAGGCGGCGAGCGTCAGCGCCAGCAGCAGCAGTCGCTTCATGCCGCGCGGCGGTGAAACATATGGGTGGCGAAGGCGACACCGACCAGCGGCGCAACGATGCCCAACACCGGCACCGCGAATAGTCCGGCCGTGGCGAGGCCAGTACCCCAGCGATCCCAGCGGTGCGTCGCCGGCCAAGCGGCGGCCGCGGCCATCGGCAGGTGCCGCGCGGCGACCATTTCGAGATATTCGCGCCCCAGCAGCCAGGCGTTGACCGCCACGAACAGGATCAGCGGCCCGATGCCGGTGACCAGCAGCAACAGATAGGCGGGCAGGAACAGCGCGTTCCACAACAGCACGCGCAGCCCGGCGGCCAGGCCCAGCCCGATTTCACGGTGCAGCCCGAGCGGAAAACCGCGTGCCGCAGGATAATAACGCGCCTCAACCGCGGCAATAATCTCATCCTGCCAAAGGGTTGCAGCGCCGGTGGCAACGCCGGCAAAACCCAGCCACAGCAGCAGCCCAGTGAGCAGGAAGCCGGCGATACCACCGCCTCCGCCGGTCCATACCGTCTGCAACCAACCCGGCCAGCCATCGGTTTCAATATGCGCAACCATCGCCATCACACCCCAGGCGAGCAGGGCAAACACCAATAGCGTGAGGATCAGCGCGCGCCACAACACCCGCAGAAACGCCGGATCGCCGAGTTGCGCCAAGCTGAGAATGAAGGCCGCAGGCATGACGGCACGCTATAGCCATATGCCATCAAAGGGAAAGCCCGATACCGGTGGGGGATGACGCGCCGCCGTGAAGCAGATAGGGAGGACGGCATTCGCAAACCAAGGCTTTTCATGACCGCCCGCCACCATGTTCTTGCCATCGGCAATGCCCTTGTCGATGTCATCACCACCACAACGCCGGAATTTCTGGGGGATCACGGGATCGCCAAAGGGTCGATGCGGTTGATTCCGAGTGAGGAGGCGGAGAGTCTCTATGCCGCCATGGGGCCGGCCCGGGAAATCAGCGGTGGGTCGGCGGCCAACACCGTGGCCGGCATGGCGGCGCTGGGGGCGCGTCCGGCCTTTGTCGGCCGTGTCGCCGATGATCAGCTCGGCCGCGTGTTCGCCCATGACATCCGCGCCGCCGGCGTCGATTTCACCACGGCGCCATCAACCGAGGGCAATTCGACCGGCCGCTGCCTGATCCTGGTGACACCCGATGGCGACCGCACGATGAACACCTATCTCGGCGCCTGCCAGGAATTGTCCGAGGCCGATCTTGATGCCGATGCCGTCGCTGGCGCCGAAATCCTCTATCTGGAAGGCTATCTCTGGGATCCGCCCGCCCCGCGCGCCGCGATGAAAAAGGCCATTGCCGTTGCCCGCGCCCATGGCCGCAAGGTGGCCTTCACCTTGTCCGACGTGTTCTGCGTCGAAGGCTATCGCGCCGATTTCCAGGAACTGCTCGCCAGCCATGTCGATCTGGTGTTCGGCAATGAACATGAAGTCTGTGCGCTGTACCAGACCAAGAGCCTTGACGAGGCCATGGCCGAAATCGCCCGCCATGCCTGCACCGCCGTCATCACCCGCTCCGCCGCTGGCGCCATCGTGCTGGAAGGCGGCCGCCGCCATGTCATCGCCGCCGAACCAGCGGCGCGGGTGCTCGACACGACCGGGGCGGGCGATCTGTTCGCCGGCGGCTTCATGGCGGCGATGACCCAGGGCCGGTCCCTGCCCGATTGCGCGCGTGTCGGCTGCATCGCCGCCGCTGAAGTCATCAGCCATTATGGCGCGCGGCCGGAAGCCGACCTGAAGGCGCTGATCAAGGCCAAGCTGGGTTGATGGGGCGGCTCAGCCATATCGACAGCTGGATCTTCGATCTCGACAATACGCTCTACCCGGCCAGCGCCAGCCTGTTCCCGCAGATCGACCGCAACATGGGTGCCTATATCCAGCGCCTGCTGAATATCGATGCCGAGGCCGCCTGGGTGGTGCAGAAGGGCTTTTTCCATTCGCACGGCATGACCCTGCCCGGCTTGATGGCCGAACATGGCGTCGATCCACACGACTTCCTGGACAAAGTCCATGATGTCGATGTCAGCGTTGTCGCCCCGCATCCCGAACTTGCCGATCTGATCGCCCGGTTGCCGGGTCGCAAGTTCATCTTCACCAATGCCGATGCGCCCTATGCGACGCGGGTTCTCGCCCGGCTCGGCCTGTCCGACAGTTTCGATGCGCTGCACGATATCCATGCCATGGGCTATATGCCCAAACCGCAGGCACCGGCCTATGCTCATCTGTGCGCCGCCCATGGCATTGATCCCACCCGCGCCTTGTTCGTCGAGGACATGGCGCGCAACCTCGCCCCGGCCAAGGCGATCGGCATGACGACCGTGTGGATCGACAATGGCTCCGAACAGGGGCCCGGCGAAGCCAGAGACCATATCGACTACACAATTCCCGACGTCGCCAGCTGGCTGGCCGGCGCCCTACGCGACCTGGAGGCTGCATGAGCATCGAAGACACGATCAATTCGGCCTGGGACGCGCGCGACACAATATCGGCGACGACGACCGGCGCGGTACACAGCGCTGTCGAGGCGGCATTGGCCGGGCTGGACGCTGGCGAATTGCGCGTGGCACAGCCCGATGGCGCCGGCGGCTGGGTGACCCACCAATGGCTGAAAAAGGCCGTGCTGCTGTCCTTCCGGCTCAACCCCAATATCGCCATCCCCGGCGGCCCCGGCGGCAGCCTGTGGTGGGACAAGGTACCATCAAAATTCGCCGGCTGGGGCGAAAACCGCTTCGCCGCCGCCGGTTTCCGCAGCGTGCCCGGCGCCATCGTGCGCCATGGTGCCCATATCGCGCCGGGCGTCGTGCTGATGCCCAGCTTCGTCAACATCGGCGCGCGGGTCGGCAGGAATTCGATGGTCGATACCTGGACGACGGTGGGCAGTTGCGCGCAGATCGGTCAGGGCGTGCATCTGTCGGGCGGCGTCGGCATCGGCGGCGTGCTGGAGCCGTTGCAGGCCGGGCCGGTGATCATCGGCGACGGCGCCTTCATCGGCGCCCGTGCCGAAGTCGCCGAAGGGGTGGTTGTCGGCGAAGGCGCCGTGCTGTCGATGGGCGTCTATCTCGGCGCTTCCACCAAGATCGTCGATCGCGCGACGGGCGAAATCCATGTCGGCAAGGTGCCGCCCTATGCGGTAGTCGTGTCGGGCAGCCTGCCCGGCAAGCCATTGCCCGATGGGTCGCCGGGGCCCGGCCTGTATTGCGCGGTGATCGTCAAGACGGTGGATGCGCAAACACGGTCGAAAACCGGGATCAACGAGTTGTTGCGCGATTGAGAACGGCAGGCGGTTGGGCCGGCCGGCAACGTCCGGCACCGAAACGGAAAAATGTCGCGAAGGAAAATGTCATCTCAGCTAAAGCTGGGATGACGAAAATGACGTGGCGCATTTCGCCCTACAAGGATTGGGCCTCATCCAGTTTGGCGCGCGCTTTTGCCTTGATTGCCGTCATATCAAGCGGCGCGGCCGACCCGCTGTGCCGGCCGCGTTCGATGGCGGCGCGCAGGTAGGTAAGTCTCGCGGGGTCTTTCACCATCAGAAATCCTCATCCTGTCAAACTCGCCCCTTGCCGGCTGCCATGCTTTGCCGCCAAACTGACACAAATTCGAGGGGGGATTGTTTTTTGCGCCTGTTCCTGATCGCTGCCACCGTGGCAGCAAGCCTGTCCGCAGCGGTGGCCAGCGCCGCCGAACCCGGTGAACCGGCGTTTCGCGCCCTCTACAAGGAGCTTGTGGAAACCAATACGACGCACAGCGTCGGCGATTGCACGCTGGCGGCGCGGCGGATGGCGGCGCGGCTGAAGGCAGCGGGGTTCAGCGATGCCGACCTCAACGTCTTTGTCCCTGAAAACCTGCCGCTCGATGGCGGGCTGATCGCCACGCTGGCCGGCAACGACACCAGGCAGGGCGCCATCATGCTGCTGGCGCATCTCGATGTCGTCGAGGCCAAGCGCGAGGATTGGGTGCGCGACCCGTTCACGCTGATCGAGGAGGGCGGCTATTTCTATGCCCGCGGCAGTTCGGACGACAAGGCGCAGGCGGCGATTTACACCGACGCCATGGCGCGCTTGAAGGCCGCCGGGGCCATACCGAAGCGCAGCCTCAAGCTGGTGCTGACCTGCGGCGAGGAATCGATGCCGCGGATCAACAACACCCGCTGGCTGATCGAAAAACACCCCGATTGGATCGCCGCCAGCTTTGCCCTGAATGAAGGCGGTGGCGGCACGCTGGATGCCAATGGCAAGCCGGCGACCCTGGGGTTTCAGGCCGGTGAGAAAACCACGGCGAACTTCCTCGTGGAGGCCACCAATCCCGGCGGCCACAGCAGCGTGCCGCGCCCGGACAATGCCATTTATGCCCTGTCCGATGCGCTGTCGCGACTGGGGCGCTATGAATTTCCCATTCACCTCAACGAGGTAACGCGCAATTATTTCACCGCGCTGGCGCCGATCACCGGCGGCGCGATGGGAACGGCGATGACCAGGCTGATGGCTGATCCCGGTGACAAGGCCGCCGACGCCATCGTGTCGAAGGACGCGCGCTTCCATTCGATGCTGCGCACCACCTGTGTCGCCACGTTGCTGGAAGGCGGCCATGCCATCAATGCCCTGCCGCAGCGCGCCCATGCCTCGGTCAATTGCCGGATGGCGCCGGGCGACAAGGCCGAGGATGTGCGGGCGCAACTGGCCAAGTCGGTCGGCGATGCGCCGGTGACGGTGACGCCGCTGCCGCCGGTCAACCCATCGAACCCGCCGCCGCCGTTGACCGATGAAGTATATGGCACCGCCAAACGCGTGGCGGCGAAACACTTCCCCGGCCTGCCGATGCTGCCGACGATGAGCACCGGGGCGACCGACGGGCGTTTCCTCATCCAGGCCGGCATCCCGACCTATGGCGTGCCGGGCAGCTTTGGTGATCCGCTGGGCAATGCCCATGGCCTGAATGAACGCATCTCGGTTGAGCGCCTGATGGCCGAGCGCGCCTATCTGTTCGATCTGATCAAAGCCTATGCGGGGGTAAAATGATGCGCGGGATTGTTCTGGCGGCGCTGCTGGTCGCGGCGCCTGCGGCTGCCCAAGTCCGCCCCGACCAGGCGGCGTTTCGCGGCCTCTACAAGGAACTGGTGGAAACCAACACCAGTCTGTCGGCGGGCAGTTGCACTCTTGCTGCGGAGCGGATGGCGGCGCGCCTGAAGGCGGCGGGCTATGCCGACAGCCAGATCACTTTGTTCAGCGTGGCCGACCACCCCAAGGAAGGCGGGCTGGTCGCCGTGCTGCCGGGCAGTGACCCCAAGGCCAGGGCGATCCTGCTGCTCAGCCACCTCGATGTCGTCGAGGCCAAGCGTAAGGACTGGACCCGCGACCCGTTCACGCTGATCGAGGAAGGCGGCTATTTCTATGGCCGGGGGACCAGCGACGACAAGGCCCATGGCGCGATCTTCACCGATACGATGGTGCGGTTGAAGGCAGCAAAACCGCTGCGCCGCACGGTGAAACTGGCGCTGACCTGCGGGGAGGAAACCGGCGAGGCGTTCAACGGCGCCGAATGGCTGGTGACGAACCACAAGGACTGGATTGCCGCCGAGTTCGCGCTGAACGAAGGCAGCGTCGGCATGCGTGACAAGGATGGCAAGCCGGTGTCTCTGGGCATGCAGGCCGGTGAGAAAGTCTATCAGGATTTCCGCCTCGAAGCGACCAACCCCGGCGGCCATTCGAGCCGGCCGCGCCCCGACAATGCCATCTACAGCCTGGCGGCGGCACTTTCGGCGGTGGGCAAATATGAATTCCCGGTGCAGTTCAGCGACACGACGCGCGAATATTTCACCCAGACGGCGAAGCTGACCGGCGGTGAAGCCGGGGCGGCGATGCTGACGCTGATCGCCAATCCGGGCGATGCCGCCGCCAACGCCACTGTATCGAAGGACCCGACCTTCCATTCGATGCTGCGCACCACCTGTGTGGCGACGATGCTCGATGGCGGCCATGCCCGCAACGCCCTGCCGCAGCGTGCCGGCGCCAATGTCAATTGCCGGATGTTCCCTGGTGACCCGATCGACAATGTCCGCGCGCAATTGGTGAAAGCCATCAATGATCCGGCGATCAGCGTGACCCCGATTGGCGACATCAGCCCGACCCCGCCGCCGCCGCCGCTGACGCCCCTGGTCTATGGCACGGCGAAAAAGCTGGCGGAAAAGCATTTCCCCGGCGTGCCGATGCTGCCGGCGATGACGACGGGGGCGACCGACGGCCGCTTCCTCAACGCCGGCGGCGTGCCGACGTACGGGGTGCCGGGGCGGTTTTCCGATCCTGACGGCAATGGCGTCCATGGCCTGAATGAACGCAAATCCGTCGCCGGCCTGTATGCCGAACGCGACTATCTGTTTGACCTGATAAAGCTTTACGCCAATGCCAAGGACAGCAAATGACCCTGAAAGCCCTGTTACTCGCTGCCGCGTTAATCGCTGTCCCGGCCGCTTCCCAGGATCTGCGCCCCGACCAGCTGGCGTTTCGCGCGCTGTTCAAGGAATTGGTGGAAACCAATACCAGCCTGTCGGCGGGCAGTTGCACCGATGCCGCCGCCAAGCTGGCGGTGCGCCTGAAGGCGGCGGGGTTTCAGGACGGCGACATCACGCTGTTCGCCGGACCAGACCATCCCAAGGAGGGCGGCATCGTCGCCATTTTGAAGGGCAGTGATCCCAAGGCGAAGGCCATATTGCTGCTTGGCCACCTCGATGTCGTCGAGGCCAAGCGCGAGGATTGGACGCGCGATCCGTTCACTCTGGTTGACGAAGGCGGCTATTATTATGGCCGCGGCACGTTCGACGACAAGGCCCAGGCCGCTGTGTGGACCGACACGCTGATCCGCTACAAGCTGGCCCATAAGATGCCGAAGCGCACGCTGAAACTGGCGCTGACCTGCGGCGAGGAAACCACCTATGCCTTCAACGGCGCCGACTGGCTGGCGCGCAACAAGCCCGATCTGATCGCCGCCGAATTCGGCCTCAACGAAGGCGGCGGCGGGCAGCTTGATCGCAGTGGCAAGCCTTTGGGCCTGGGCGTGCAGATCGGCGAAAAGACCGTGCAGAATTACAAGCTGGAGGCGACCAACCCCGGCGGCCATTCCAGCGTGCCGCGCCCCGACAACGCCGTGACCGACCTGGCCAACGCCATCGTCCGGGTCAACACCTATGAATTCCCGGTGCAGTTCAACGCAACGACACGCAATTATTTCACCGCCATGGCGACGGTGCTGCCGGCGCCGGCGGGGGCGGCGGTGACGGCGCTGCTCGCCAACCCCGGCGACATGGCCGCCAATGCCATCGTTAGCCGCGACCCGACACTGCATTCGACCTTGCGCAGTACCTGTGTGACGACGCTGGTGACGGCGGGCCATGCCAATAACGCCCTGCCACAGCGCGCCACCGCCAACGTCAATTGCCGGTTGTTCCCCGGCACCGACCCGGAAGCCGCCCGCGCCGAACTGGCCCGCGCGATCAGCAACCCGGCCGTTGCGGTGACCCTGACCCCGCCGATCCGACCGGTGGCCACGGCGCCGCCGCTCAACCCCGCCGTATTGGGGCCGATGAAGGCAGTCGCGGCGAAGTATTTCCCCGGCGTGCCGATGCTGACAAC
The DNA here is from genome assembly GCA_025360285.1 of Sphingomonadales bacterium. Classification (GTDB taxonomy): domain Bacteria; phylum Pseudomonadota; class Alphaproteobacteria; order Sphingomonadales; family Sphingomonadaceae; genus Sandarakinorhabdus. The sequence goes on along the minus strand of JANYCM010000027.1, from coordinate 4,520 downwards.
GATGAGCACCGGCGCGACCGACGCGATCTTCATCGCGCCGATCGGCATCCCGATCTATGGCGCGCCGGGGATGTTCATCGACAGCGACGGCAATGGCATGCACGGGCTGAACGAACGCATCCGCATCACATCCTTGATGCAGGGGCGCGATTATCTCGATGATCTGGTCCACACACTGGCGGATTAGGCCGATGCGCCCTAACTAGCCCCTCATGGACCTTGCCCACCTCTTCACCCCGGAAGCCCTCGCCGCCTTCGGGCAGGTGGTGTTGATCGATATCGTTCTCGCCGGGGACAATGCCATTGTCGTCGGCGCCCTTGCGGCGGGCCTGCCGGCGGCGCAGCGCAAAAAGGTCATCATGATCGGCATTGCGGCGGCGCTGATCCTGCGTGTCGCCTTTGCGCTGCTGGCGGTCCAACTGCTGCAAATCGTCGGGTTGATCCTGGCCGGCGGGCTGCTGCTGCTGTGGGTGGCGTGGAAGATGTGGCGGGAGCTTGATCCGCGCGGCGCCCAGGCCCTGGAAAATTTCGGCGATGATGCTCCGCCGGCGCGGCGCAGCTTTGCCGCCGCAGCCTGGTCGGTGGCGCTGGCCGATGTGTCGATGAGCCTCGACAATGTGCTGGCGGTGGCCGGCGCGGCGCGGGAACACCCCGATATCATGGTCATCGGGCTGATATTGTCGGTGGCGTTGATGGGCATCGCCGCCAATCTGATCGCCACCTATATCGAACGTTATCGCTGGATCGCGTTTGTTGGCCTCGCGGTCATCGTCTATGTCGCGGGCAAGATGATCTGGGAAGGCTGGCACGAGGTATTGCCGGTGGCGAGCCAGTTGATCACCTGATCTCGCATTGGGTGATCGCCGGTCCGCGGCGCGGGATCAGCGCCAGCCGGGTTTCGCGGCCATCGATGTAGCGAACCGTCTTGCCATCGAAGAACGCATCCTCCTCCAGCTTGAAGGCAACCGTCTGCCCGCCCCATTCGGGCACCTTCACCCGCGCCTGCAATTCGATTGACCAGGCGGTATCGCTGTCAACCGGCGCCTCACCCTCCGCCCGCGCGCCCTGATTGTCCCACATGCCGATGGGCGTGCCGGCGGCATGGCCGTGATAGCCGATGGGGTGCGAATAGATGACCGGGTCCAGCCCGGCGGCGATCGCCTTGCTGCGCGCCGCCGCGAGCACGGCATTGCCCGAAAGGCCGGTGCGGAATGAGGATGTCAGCGCGTCCTGCACCGCATTGGCGGCAGCGAGCCCAGCCTTCAGCCCGGCCGGCGCATCCCTTTCGCCGGGTTTGAGCACATAGGCGAGATGCTGGGTATCGGTATTGAGACCCAAATAGCTGATGCCGAAATCGGTCCACAGCAGGTCGCCGGGTTGAATGACCGTGTCGCCTTCCAGGGTTTCGGCCGTGCCGGCGCGGTTTATGCCCACCGACGGCTGAAACCAGGTGCCCAGCTTCAACCCGGCGATGCGTTCGCGATACCACCACACCACGTCCTTGGCCGTCGTCTTGCCCGGCACGATCACCTTGCCCGAAAAGCCTTCGGCGATGATGGCATGGGCGGTGCGCACAATATCGGGATAGACGGCCATTTCGGCGGGGATGCGGGTCTGCAGCCAGCCGACTGCCAGGCGTTCGGCCGGGACGATGCGGCTGCGCAGCGCCGGCGGCAGAGCGGCGACCAGATCATCACGCTGGCTCGCCGTCAGGCCATCGCCGAACGTGACCAACGATGAGACGTTGAGAGCGATCTTCGCCGGGTTGCGCGCCGCGATGATGCCGGCGAGCGCCGCCCATTGATCGGGCTGCTGCTCGGGCTTCCACGCTGGCGCGAACAGGCCGCCAAGGCCATAGCGGCTGACCGTCAGGCGCTCGATGGGCTTGCCGGCACCGGGATCATAGAACACCAATATCGTCCGCCGCCGGGCGTGCATCGATTCGCCATCCAGCATCGTTGCTACCACCGGATCTTCAAGATATTCGCGCGCCACCAGCACCCACATGTCGATGCCATTGGCGCGCATCACCGCCGGGATAACGGTATCGAGGCGTTCCTTCAGCCATTGGTTCTGCAAGGCGGCGCGGTCCTTCAGCGCCAGGATCGGCGGGACAGCGGGATCGGTCAGCTCGGTCTGGCAGAACGGCGCGGCAGCCGCGGGCGCGGCGGCGAGCCACAGCGCGGCAGCGATGGAATGAAGATGCATGACAGGCCCCTTTTTCAAGGGATCAGTCTAGAGGCGACATAACGAGGCCGGCAAGGGCCGGTACAGATCGCCGGCCCCTAGATTTTGAATGCCGCCGTCACCCCGATGATCCGCGGATCACTCGGCGTGCCCAGGATCAACCCGGAATTGCCGGCCTGGGTAGTCAGATTCTGGATATAATTGGCATTGAACAGGTTGCGGGCAAAGACTGTCAAGCCCCAGCCCTTGGCGGCGCGAAAGCCGATTGAGGCATTGGTGACGTTGTAACCATCGATCAGCGTGAACTTCGACAGCGTCGGATCGCCATAATAGCTGCTGCGCCAGCTCGAATCGGCATGGATGACGATGTCACCGACACGCTGCGAAACCGTCACCGGCAGCGCGTAATCACCGCCGATGGTGGTTGACCAACGCGGCAGGCCCGACAGCTGGCCGCCGGTCAGATTGCACGCCGTGGTCGCCGTGCCTTGCAGTTCCAGCGGGCACGGGCCCTTGGGATAATCGGCATATTTGCCATCGGCATAGGCGACCGAGGCGCGTAGTTGCAGCCCGGCCACCGGTACGACGGTCGCATCGGCCTCGAAACCCTTCACCGTCACCCTGGGGATATTCGACAGATAGCCGCGCAGCGCCACCGTCTGGGTCGAATCGACCAGCGTCGCCTGGAAATTGCGGACATCGGTGTAATAGCCGGCAAGGTTGAGCCGCAGCCGCTGATCGAACAGATCGGTCTTCAGCCCGGCTTCATAGGTCGTGTTGCGTTCCGGCTGAACCACTGCGGTGGCCAGCACCGGCTGGTTCTGGGCATCGAGCGGCAGGCCCGACATGTTGATGCCGCCTGATTTGAAGCCGCGGGCAAAGCTGGCATAGGCAAAAACGCCGTCGGCAAGCTGGTAGGCGGCGTTGGCGCGGCCGGACAGGCTGCCATTGTCATCGCGGGCGCCATAGGTCTGCGGCCGCAGGATCGACAATTTGGCATTGACAAGCGCGGTGTTGCTGGTTTGCAGGCCGCCCGTAACGCTGGTCGCGTAATCGCCGACCTTGTGTTCGATGGTGTAGCGCAGCCCGCCGGTCAGGGTCAGGTGATCGGTGGCCCGCCAGTTTACCTCGGCAAAGCTCGCATAGCTGTCGGTGGCAAAACGGGTATGGCCGTCCTGCCCATAGCCATCGAGCAGATTGGACGGCACCGGCGTGGCATTGGCGCCGGTCGTTGGCCCGATCAGCCAATAGGCCGCTGTCGGCCCATAGATGGAAATCGGTCGGCCGGTGATAACCTGCCGGAAATAATAGAGGCCGGCGACATAGCCCAGCCGGCCATTGCCGTTCGAGGCCAGCCGGACTTCGTGGCTGATCTGGTCCTGACGCGACGGAATGCCCTGCTGCAACTGGATCGGCAAGCCGGTGTAATCGCGATCATTGGCGGCATTCCAGTTCCAGAAGCACCAGGCGGTAACCGAGGTGATCGTCGCATAACCCAGGTTCCAATCGCTGATCAGCGAGACGCCGCCTTCGTTGGTATCAACCGCCAGTCTGGTATCAATATCGGTCAGCCGGCCATAGGGATTGGTGCTAGGCGGCGCATAGCCGATGCCGGCGGCCAGCGCCGGATATTGGCGCGCGGCCGGCCGCAAGGAATTGCCGACCCGCAGATAGACCTGGGTGCAGCATTCGCTTTTGAAATTGCTCCCGTCGCCGGTCAGGCGGAAGTTAAGCGCGTCGCTCACCTGCCATAGCAATTGCCCGCGCACTGCCTGACTGTTGAGGGTATTCTGGTCCTTGTTGAGCACGACATTGTGGAGGACCCCGTCACGGCGCGTTTCCAACCCCGAAAGCCGGAACGCCAGTCTGTCGCTCACCAGCGGCCCCGAGATCGCCGCCTTGGCCTGGAAGAAATTATACTCGCCATAGGAAGCTTCGCCCTGCGCCTGCCAATCAAAGCTTGGCGCCCGGGTGATGATGTTGATGGCACCGGCAGTAGTGTTTTTGCCGAACAACGTGCCCTGTGGGCCGCGCAGCACCTCGATATGATCGACATCGACGAAATCGAATGCCGCCGTCGCCGGCCGGGCGTGATAGACCTGATCGACGTAGAAGCCGACGCCGGGTTCCAGCCCATCATTGGCCTGGCTGACGGCGACGACGCTGCTGCCCAGCCCGCGGATGGTGAAGGCGGTGTTGCGCGGGTTGGCCGAGCTGTAGTTCAGCGCCGGGACCAGTTGCGACAGCTGCTGAGTGTTGACCGTATAGGACTTGTCGAGCTGCTCGCCGCCAACGACGGACAGCGAGCCCGGCACGCTCTGCACGTCCTCGAG
>JANYCM010000397.1 GCA_025360285.1 Sphingomonadales bacterium | reverse complement strand
CTTTGCCCAGGTGATCGCCGCGCACGGCACCATCACCAAGCCAATTTTCGCCTTCCCCGGCGGCCAGCGCTTTCATTTTCGTGACCCGGCCGGGAATGAGCTGGCCGTGGCCCAATCCGATTGACGCCGCGACACGATATTTGCGCCGGGCGCTGAACGCGCCCACCAACTGCCGGCCATGACACAGGCGGTTACCCCCTATCTCATCGCGCTGGGTATCGGACTTCTCGTGGGGCTGGAACGCGAATGCCACAAGGTCAACGGCCCTGATTTCGTCGTCCGCGTCGGTGCCGCCATCATCCTGTCGATCGCGGCCGCATGGGCGACGGCGCTGCTGCTCGCCTGATCGGATCGCGCGCCGCCGCCACCAAAGTCCCCCACGGGTGATCACCAATATGCGCCTGGCCGGTCTCGATCCGGCCCGCGCCCAGCCAGATCGCCAGCGCACCGCTGCGCATAAGCGCCGTCTTGTCGAGCTTCAACCAGCGCGGCTGGCACCAGCGCGGCAGGCGGCGATCACTGATGACGATATCGGATGCGGCGCAGGCTGGTTCGAAACTGGCGCGCGGGATATAATCCTTCGACAGGGTGGCGAGCAGCCGCCAGCGCCGGCCGCCGCGATCAATGCGGCTGATGCAGGCATCGTCGCTGCACGCCATGCCGGGCATGTCGGCAAAGGCGATGCGGTCTTCGGCATCACCGGCGACGGCATTGCTCCACATGTCGCGGATGAACGCCCCGGCACGCGGCCGCAAAAATGCCAGCCGGCCATTACCCAGCACCAGCGCGGCATGGCGGCCATCGCTGCTGATCAACAGGTCGGGCGGCCGCGCCAACAGCGTGATGGCGAGGCCGGCCGCCACCAGCCCGGCGCCCCACCAGCGCACCCGCGTCCGCCACAACGCCAGCCACAACCCGCCGGCGATGATCAGCGCATAGGCCGGCATCGGCATCGCCGGCAGTTTCAGTACCGATCCCGGCAGTGCCGCGACCCGATCGGCCAGCGCGATTAACCAATCCATCGACCAGCCCACCGCCGGCCAGACCCAGCCGCCCAGCCCGACCGTCTCGGCGACCAGTGCCAGCATCAGCAGCGGCATGATGACGAAGCTGGTGAACGGAATCGCCAGCAGATTGGCAAAAATCCCATACAGGCCGGCACGATTGAAGTGGAACAGCCCGATCGACGACAGCGCCAGTTCGGCGAGCAGACCGCTGACCAGCAGGGATGCAAAGTGGCGCAGCAGCCGCCCCCCCGGCCCTTCCTGCTCGCCGCCCGTCGTCAGCCGGCGGCCCAGCGGCGATTCGTAAAGCGCGACAATGGCGATGACGGCGGCGAACGAGAGCTGAAAGCTCGGCCCCAGCAACGCCTCGGGCCGCACGCCAAGGATCAGCAGCGCCGCCGCCGCCAGCAGCCGCAATGAAAACGCCTCCCGCCCGATGACCATGCCGACCAGCACGATCAACGTTGCCAAAATGGATCGCACTGTCGGCACTTCGGCCCCCGCCAGCATCGTATAGGCAATCCCCAAAAGCGCCGCCGCCGCCACGGCAATCGTCCTCACCGGCCAGCGCAGCGCGATAAACGGCACCAGCGCCAGCAGGCGGCGAACGAGGAAGATGCAGCCGCCCACGACAACGGCGATATGCACCCCCGAAATCGACAACAGATGTGCCAGCCCCGAATCGCGCATCGCCTGCGCTGTTGCGCGCGAAATGCCGCCCTGATCACCCGTAACAAAGGCGGCGGTAATCGCCCCGGCATCGCCGCCGATCGCCGCGGTGATCCGCACCGTCAACGCGGCACGCGTCGCATCGAGCCAGGCCAGCGGCGCCGATGGCGGCGGCGCCGCAGCAATTATCGTCGGTTTGCCCATGGCAAAGCCGGTGGCGCCGATACCGGCAAACCAGGCGCGGCGGGCAAAATCATAACCACCGGGCACGGCGGGGCCCGATGGCGGGCTGAGCATCGCGCGCAGCCGCACCCGGGCGCCGGTGGCCAGGCCCGGCTCGCCATCGCCGCGCAGGCTGATCCGCACCAGCGTCGGCAGGCCGGCATCAGCATCGGGCGCCACCAGCAGCCGCACCTGGTGCCAGCCGGTGCGGTGTTCAACGCCTTCGATACGCCCGGCAAAACTCGCCGTCCGCCGCCACGGCAGAATTTCATGCGCCACCGACGCCGATCGCCATTCGGCCGCCGCCATGCCGGCGAGCAGCAACAGCGCCATGGCGGCGGCAGCGCGCTGGCGCAGCACCAGGCCCGCCAGGCCCAACCCGGCCATGGCGATTGCCACTGCCAGCCGTTGGCCGGCCCAGGGCAGCAGGAACCACGCCGCGACACCGCCGGCAAAGGCCACCGGCAGCCACAGCGGCAACGAATCGCGCTCGGCATCAATGAACGCCCACCAGCGCGCCGCCAGCCGATCACGCCATACGGGAAATGCCGTTCCGCCGGCGACGGTTTGAACCGCCCCGATGCTTCTGCTAGTCAGCCCCGCCAATGGCCCTGCCACGCATTGCCCCCGCAACCACTTGACGACCCTGGAACCACAATTGGACAATAAGCTGATGGGCGCAAGCAAGGTCGTGACCCGCTTCGCCCCCTCCCCGACCGGATTCCTGCATATCGGCGGCGCCCGCACCGCGCTGTTCAACTTTCTGTTCGCGCGGCACCATGGCGGCGATTTCCGGCTGCGCATCGAAGACACCGATCGCGCCCGTTCCACTGAACCGGCCATCGCCGCCATTTTGGATGGCCTGGGCTGGCTGAATTTCGATTGGGATGGCGAGGTCGTCTATCAATTTGCCCGGGCCGCCCGCCATGCCGACGTCGCGCACCAATTGCTGGCGAATGGCCATGCCTATCGCTGCTATGCGACGCCCGAGGAACTGGAGGCGATGCGCGCCGCCCAGCGCGCCGCCAAGCAGCCGATGCGCTATGACGGCCGCTGGCGCGATCGCAGCGATTGGCCGAACGATGCCCCCCATGTCATCCGGCTGAAGGCGCCGCAGACCGGCAGCGTCACCATCGATGATCTGGTGCAAGGCCCTGTGACGGTCGCCAATGCCGAGCTTGATGACATGGTGCTGCTGCGTTCGGACGGCACGCCGACCTATATGCTGGCGGTGGTGGTCGATGATCATGACATGGGGGTGACGCATGTCATCCGCGGCGATGATCACCTCAACAATGCCTTCCGGCAACTGGCGCTGATCCGGGCGATGGGGTGGCAGGAGCCGGCGTACGCCCATATCCCGTTGATCCACGGTGCCGATGGCGCGAAGCTGTCGAAGCGCCACGGCGCGCTGGGCGTGAACGAATACCGCGACCAGCTCGGCCTGCTGCCCGAAGCCGTGGAAAATTACCTGCTGCGGCTGGGCTGGGGGCACGGCGATGATGAATTCATCAGCCGCGAACAGGCGGTTGAATGGTTCGACCTGTCGGGCGTCGGGCGCGGCCCGGCGCGGTTCGACATGAAGAAGCTGGAAAGCGTCAACGGCCATTATCTGCGCCAGGCCGATGATGCCCGGCTGACGGCGCTGATCGCGCCCGGAGTCGGGGCCGCGCTTGGCCGTGAACCGACCGCGCGCGACCTTGATATATTGCAGCGCAGCATGGCTGAATTGAAGAAACGCGCCAATAATCTCAATGATCTGGCAACATCCAGCCTGTTCTATCTTCGCAGCCGCCCAATTCCGATGGACGATGCCGCGGCCAAGCTGCTAGCGTCGGCGGCGCCGGGCATTCTGGCGCGGGCGCGTACAGCGTTTGCGCAAGGCGATGACTGGTCGGCACCGGCGCTGGAAAACCAGGCGCGGGCGTTGGCGGACGCAGCGGCGGTGAAGCTGGGCCAGGTGGCGCAGCCGCTGCGTGCCGCCGTCACCGGCGCGGCGCAGTCGCCGGGACTGTTTGACGTGATGGCCATGCTCGGCCGCGACGAAATTTTGGGGCGGATCGATGACGCCCTGCAGATGATGGAAGAAGGGGCCAAGCCATGACCGAACCGGCACATATCTCGCTTGATGGCACGACCAAGGATTATCCCATCCTGTCGGGCACCGTCGGCCCCGAAGTCGTCGATATCCGCAAGCTTTATGGCCAGACCGGCCGCTTCACCTATGACCCCGGCTTCACCAGCACGGCGGCGTGCGAATCGAAACTGACTTACATTGATGGCGACGCCGGCATCCTGCTGCACCGCGGCTATCCGATCGACCAGTTGGCGGAACAATCCAGCTTTCTGGAAGTCGCCTATCTGCTGCTCAACGGTGATCTGCCCAACAAGGCGGAAAATGACGAGTTCAAATATCTGATCAGCCGCCACACCATGGTGCATGAACAGCTGGCGACCTTCTATCGCGGCTTCCGGCGTGACGCGCATCCAATGGCGATCATGTGCGGCGTCGTTGGCGCGCTGAGCGCTTTCTATCATGATTCGACCGACATTCACGATCCGCGCCAGCGCGTCATCGCTTCGCACCGGCTGATCGCCAAGATGCCGACCCTGGCCGCCATGGCGTATAAATATTCCGTCGGACAGCCCTTCCTCTACCCCGACAACAGCCTGTCCTATACCGGCAATTTCCTGCGCATGACCTTTGGCGTCCCCGCCGAACCCTATGTCATCGATCCGATCATCGAGGACGCGCTCGACAAGATCTTCATCCTGCACGCCGACCATGAACAGAATGCCTCGACATCAACCGTGCGCCTCGCCGGCTCGTCGGGTGCCAACCCGTTCGCCTGCATCGCCGCCGGC